>CALVAU010000078.1 GCA_944325615.1 Candidatus Gastranaerophilales bacterium
AGTCTGTGATTTTAATCCTAATACGTCTATAAATTTAAGAATTGTTTTTAATTCAGATGATTTATTTGCATTGTATGGTACATGAATTATTCCTTGAGAGAATGTAACAGAACCTATTCTTGTTGTATCGCTGCCAGATACTTTATATCTTTGCATTTTTATTTCAGGGACTTCGTAGGTTTTTCCTGTATATACAGTATCGATATCTACATCTGTTGAGTCATTAGGAAAAGGTGGATCTATGTGATTTGGATGATCGCAATCATCATCTATTTCAATTTTGCTGCAAGATGAAATTAGTGATGGTGAAAAAGCAATAGCTGAGCTTAGGGCAAGTGCTTTCATTGCATTCATAATTCTTTTTTCATCAATGTTTTTATTTTCATTACCTTTAAAAACAGGTTTGGTGTTTGAATTTTTGATATAGTTAACTTTATTTGTTATATTTCCTGCTGTTATTGGTTGAATATTCATAGAAATCTCCTTTTTTGTATGCAATTCTTTTATAAAGCAGATAAAATATTTTTTTTGCTTGTATATTAAGAATTGTTTACAAAATTATATTATCTTGTGAGGCATTGTAAGCACATGTGCATCTACACGTTCTTTGATTGCCCCTTGAGGTTCGTAATAAGGTGAAACTGTCATGATTTTAGCAGCAATTTCAGGATAATAGTATATGAATCTTAATTCACTGTCTGTAAGAGGTTGCTGAGTATGTACGTTTGCATATCTGGCAAGTTCAAGAATGTTTCTTGCTTCATGTTCATCCTTAAATTCTAATTCTAGATTTTCATATACGTTTCTAAAACCTTTTATGCCACCATACTCACCTGTTGTAATCATTCTACCAGTTTCAATAATTTCAGGCTCGCCTCTGCCAAGTTCTTCAAAGTCGTATAATTCATAATTTCTGCGATCTTTTAGTGCTCCATCTGCATGGATACCAGATTCATGCGCAAAAGCGTTGTCCCCTACTGCCGGCTGATTTATAGGAATAGGTACTCTAAATGCGTAAGCTGTATATTTTGCAAGTTTCCAAATTTTACTTAAGTCAATTTTTTCATCAATTTGGTACTTATTTTTAAATCCTGCTGATTTTAATACAGCAAGAAGACAAGATGCTAAATCAGCATTACCTGCTCTTTCTCCCATTCCGTTTATTGCTGTATTAATATAAGCATCAACGCCAGCGTCAATTGCCGCTTTTGCTCCCATTACAGAACAAGCAGCTGCCATGCCTAAGTCATTATGAAAATGCAGTTCAATCGGCATTTCTGTTGCTTTTGCTATTTTATAAATTCTGTCATAAGTCGTTTGTGGATCTTCATAGCCTAAAGTATCGCAGTATCTGAATCTGTGAGCACCACAACGTTTTGCTTCTTTTGCATATTTTATTAGATAGTCAATATCACTTCTTGATGCATCTTCTGCATTTACTCCAATAGTTTCAGCACCTTTTGATACTGCACATTCAACCGCTTCGCAAGTCATATTGATAATATCTTGCGGTGTTTTTTTACCCAGATATTTGCCGTGTATCATTTGCTCTGAAGTTGATTGAGATAAATTAAGGTTTTTAAGTTTAGGAACATTTTTGAATGATAATTCAACATCTTCAGCTATTCCTCTCATCCAGCCTGAGAGTTTTGTTTTTGTAATAATATTACGCTCGACAAGTTCAAGATTACCGTTCAGGTAGTTAATTTCGTGGCTTGTAGTTGGGAATCCGAATTCTGATTGGGTTATTCCCATATCATCAAGCATTAAATTGATAATGGTTTTTTGCAGCTTTGCAAGCCCTAGTCTTGAAGTTTGTACACCGTCTCTGTTTGTTACATCAACAAAATAAATTTTATTCATAAATACTCCTATTTTTTCAACATTATACACTAAATATATCTAAACAACTTGCTTTTTTATATAATATTAATTAAAATAAAATTATATGACACAGGCTTGGTTTTAAGAAAGATTATGGCAACAGATACTAAAATTTTGGAAAAAAAGATTAATAAAGAATATAAGATTGGGAATGTAAAAAGTGCAATTGAATTATGTCAATTGGGATTGCAAGATGATCCTACTAATGCTGATTTACACTTAAGGTTAGGTGACCTTTATTTGGCTTGGCATTTGGATATTTATAATTCTGCTCAGTATATTGACGAGGCTATTACTGAATATCAAAGGGCATTAGAAACTTACATAGATTCTGCTGATATCTATTATAAAATAGCAAAAGCTCAATTCCATAAAGGTGATTTGGATAAAGCTATAAATTATCTTGATATGGCTATATCTAAAAACGAAAAGTTTTCCAAGGCTTATTATCTTTTAGCTGAGACATATACAAAAAAAGCAAGATTTTTAGAAGCAACTATTAATGCTAAAAAGGCAATTAAATATGCTCCATTTAGAAATTCATGTGCGCATTATTTATTGTCTAATTTGTATAGTCTGTCGTCTTTCAGATCTTTTAAAAATTTCTTAAAATCACAATTTGAATTTTTCTTATCAATTTTGACTCTACCATTAGATGGTCAAGCAATTCAAAATGTTTTGAGAACAATTTCTTATTTTAAATTTTTCCCTATTTTAACAAAGGGATTTTACATGGTGCATACAAAGGGTGTAGAGAATGCAATTGATATCTATGTAAAAGCTATTGAAAAAGCTCCGGGATTTGTCCCTCTTTATTGCCTTTTGGGAGATATATATAGAAGTTTAGGCAGATTTGAAGACGCAATAACCGAGTATAAAATGGCGATTTGGTTAGATTGTCTGAATATTCAAGCCTATAGGCATCTTTGTCAGGCTTATGAAGAGCTAGGAGATTATGACAGTGCAATTGAAGTTTATGAAAAGCTTATTCAGATAATGCCTAATATGCCTGATGTGCATTCAAATCTTGCAAATATCTTGTATATTAAAGGTGATGTAGAAGGTGCTATTTCGCATTTCCAAACTGCAGTTACCCTAAATCCTAAAAAGCAATGGACAAGTATTATAAATCAAACTTTAGGTTTCGTTTATCAGGAATCTAAAAATGATATTAACGCAGCAATTGGATCCTATCAAAGTGCTTATCTTTTAACTCCTGAGGATATTGATATATATATAAATCTAGGTAGTGCTTTTTATGATAAAGAAGATTATGCAAATGCTCTTGCTGTATATAGAAATGCTTTAGATTTAGATCCTAAAAATGCAAAAATTCACTGTAACTTAGGATTTTTATACTGGGGCAAAGGTGATTTGGATGAAGCAATAAAAGAATATGAAATGTCTATTGAATATGATCCGAATTACGATATTGCATATAACAATTTAGGTGTAATTTATCTTGATGATTTAGGCAGAGTAAAAAAAGCTATTGAATTATTCAAAAAATCTATAGAATGCAATCCTAATTATGCGTTAGCGCATTTTAACCTTGCTCGAGCAATAACAATTACAGGAGATAAGATTGAAGCGGCAAAATTATATCAGATAGCTCAAGATATAAATAAAGTTACAAACGAAATAGATCCTCAAGATATTATTGATAAAATTAACGGATTATTTTCATAGAAGATTGCTTATCTGTAAATTTTATTTCCGATTTGGACTTGAGTTACATAGAGATCTTCGCAGGCACCATATCCTCTGCTTGTTGAATTCGTGTCACTATTAGAAAGACTTGTGCGTGCTACGATGTCGCCTTTATCTGTGTAAATATCAACTAAGTATCCGTCGAGTTTCACTATATCGTTTTTCTTGATTTTTAATAGTGCACTCATAACATTTACGCTGCCAGGTATTAAATGTGTATGGGACATATGGCTGCTTACATAGTTCCATTTATATGGCATCTTTTGATAATTAGGAGTTGATACTGAAAGTTGTCTTGCTTGTCCTAAGGTTTTTGTAGATTTAAACCTTAAGTGTTTTTTTATATAATTTTTATCTGCAATTTCTCCCCAAACAAGTCCTATATCCATTAGACAGACTTCGTCAAAAGGCGTGCGCATTACATCTCTTAAAAAGAAATTTGTATTAGTAGCAACAACGACTCCAGTTACAGAATATTCAGCCATTGTTTTTAAAGCATAAGTTTCTCTTTTGTTAGTTCTGACCGGTATAAATTCTTGATCTTTTTCTTTTAAGTGTGTGAGTGTTGGGTATGTATTTTTGGGATCGAGCGTTTCAGTTGCAACTCCGGATATTTTTGCATTCATATACATAAGACGAAAGCTGATATCTCCAAGAAATGAATTAACTATCAGCAAAACAAGAATTACAAATGCGATATAACTTATTATTCTAAATTCTCTTTTATCAATTTCATCAATCATACTTTACTAGCAAATCGTTATTTCTTCAGCTGAAATTTCAGCTTTTACCGGAATTCTGAATCCAAAAGTTGAGCCTTTACCTGGTTCAGAATGTACAAAAACTTTTCCGCCATGGTGTTTTTCGATTGTTGTTTGAACAAGATTAAGGCCAAGTCCTGTTCCCTTAATTGTGTGTGTGTTATTTTCTACTCTGTAGAATCTGTCAAAAATCTTTTTCTGATGTTCCGGTGAAATTCCACAGCCTTGATCTGTTACAGTTACTTCAACTTCATTTTCATTTTTTAAATTTGATATTTTAACTTTTATAACTCCGTTTTCAGGAGAATATTTTATTGCGTTAGACATGTAATTAGTGAAAGCTCTTTCTATGCTGTCATAATTAAGCTCAACTTCAGGAATTTCATCATCTTTAGATATTTCAACTTTTATATGATGTTCTTCTGTCAATACAGCCAATTGGTTAATGGAATTTTCGACTAATTTCACAATATCTACAGGTTCCTTTTCAAGTTTGGCATTTGCTTCAAGACGAGAAAAGTCAAGAATATCATTTACCATTCTGTTGAGGCGAATAATTTCCTGGTTGATAGTACCTATAAATTCTTTTTGAGTTTCGTAATCGAATTCATTGCCATAATTGTATAAAGTATCAATGTAACTCCTTAAAACCGTAACTGGGGTCCTCAATTCATGAGAAACATTCGATATAAAATGAGTTCTCATCTGTTCCATTTCAGTTTCTTTAGTTACATCAATTAATACGATAATATATCCTACGTAATCGTTGTTTCTTGTAAACATCGGTGATATAACAGATTTGATAATTCTTTTATCAACCGTAATATTAAATTCAATTGGTTTAGATTCAATTATTTCAAGAGGTGTATCTTTGAATTGTTCGATTTTTTCTTTAAAACAGAAGTTCCCGTCTGTATCTACATATTGCTGAATTTCAGTGTCAAGAAGATTTTCTTCACTCACTTCCAAAAGCTTTTGTGCATGGTTATTTATTAATACCACTTTGTCATTGTTATCACAAACAACAACTCCGTTTGCAATGCTCATTAATACAGCTTCAAGTTTGTTTTTTTCTAGGGTTAATTGTTCGATATTTTGTTCTTCGTAGATATGCAATCTGTTAGACATATCATTAAATTCGTTGAAAAGCTCTTTAACTTCACTTGATACATCTTGCTCTGCAATTTTATACCCAAATTCTCCAGTCGATATTTTTTTTACACCGTTTTGCAGAATTCTGAGTTCTCTTGTGATTAGGTATGTATTTATAAGAATTACAAAAGCAAACACAACCCATGCAATAGTAAATACAAAAAGCAGAGAAGCTCTTGTTGTAGAAGAAATTTGATTTATGATACTGCCTGATAGTGCAACAGTTACAGATCCAATATTAGAAACATTGTTTTTGCCTGTTATTTCTAATGGTGATGTAACGGTAATATTTGCACGTTTGGTGTTTTTATGGTTATCGTTTTTACCTGAATATAAGATATTACCGTCTTTGTCTTTAAATTCTATCAGTACTATATCGTTATGGCTTTTTAAAATGCTGTCTGAATGCGCTTTTAATGTTTCTTTTACAGCATTATTATTAAGTCCTTTTGTAATTTCCATGCTCTCAATCGCAAGTATTTTTGAAATTACCTGACCGAAACTTTTATATCCTTCATTTAATTTTTTTTGGATATTAAATATTGCAAAAATTGCGATAAATATAATTAAAACAGTACTTAAGATCAGTCCTGAAATAATAAGTCTGTTTTGTGTTGTTAAGCTCACTCTGTTACTCATAATTTTATTATATCATTATATAAATTATCTGCAAATAAATTAAAGAGCACCTAATTTTTGGTGCTCTTCAATAACTGTTTTATCGTGCGCAAATTGTTCTTGCTACATATACGCCTGATGCGGATGCTTGAATCAATCCTCTTGTAACACCTGCACCGTCACCGATTGTAAATAAGTTTTTAACTCCTTCAGTTTCAAGTTCATTAGTTAATTTTACTCTTGCTGAATAGAATTTAACTTCGATACCATATAAAAGAGTGTATCTTGATGCTGTGCCTGGGCATACTTTATCAAGTGCATATAACATTTCGATAATGCTCGTCATTTGTCTGTATGGAATTACCAAGCTCAAATCCCCTGGGGTTGCGCAGGTAAGTGTAGGTGTGATTATGCTTGATTTAATTCTTTCAGGAGTAGAACGTCTGCCATCTAGAAGATCACCGAAGCGTTGAACTAGAATTCCGCCTCCTAACATATTTGCTAAACTTGCAATATGTTGTCCGTATTGGATTGGTTCTTTGAACGGTTCTGTGAATTTTTCACTTACTAATAGAGCAAAGTTTGTGTTGTTTGTTGTTTTTTCTGCATAGCTATGTCCGTTTACAGTTGCGATACCGTTGTAGTTTTCTTGTACAACTTCTCCGTTAGGATTCATACAGAAAGTTCTTACTTCATCACCGAAGGTTGGTGAATGATAAATAAGTTTTGATTCATACAATTTATCAGTCAATGGTTCAAATACAGGAGCCGGTAATTCAACTCTTACGCCGACATCAACTGCGTTATTTACCATACCGATTTTGTTTTGCGCAAATTCTTTAGTAAGCCAATCTGCACCTTCTCTGCCAGGTGCTATAATTGTATATTCTGCAGTAACAGTTTCTCCGTTTTCAAGAATTATACCTTTTACTTGCTCGCATTCTACAATTAAATTTTTTGCAGCTACGTTATTTATAATTGTAATTCTTTCATCCAAGTAATCCTGCATATTTTTTAGAACATCAAGACTTCTTTCGGTACCTAAATGTCTTACTGGAGAATGAACTAATTTTAATTCAGCGAGTGCAGCTTCTCTTTCAAGTTCGTGGAATGTTTTCATATCAGTTCCGAAAACTTCATCAGTTGCACCGAATTTTAAATATAATTGATCAGAGTAGTCAATTAATTCTTCAACCTTTTCTCTAGACATGTAATCTACAAGGTGGCCACCAACATCTGCAGTAAGTGTAAGTTTTCCGGCTGAAAATGCTCCTGCTCCGCCCCATCCGCACATATGTCC
>CALVAU010000079.1 GCA_944325615.1 Candidatus Gastranaerophilales bacterium
TATGAAAAAACTTTTAATAACAACATTAGTAATGATGCTGGGGCTTGCAGCTAATTCAACGCCTAACAACATTTACGATGCGATTTATGAATCCGAAATTAATAAAGATGCTATATCTGTATCGGTAAAAACTGCAGATTCTGGGAAAGTTTTATTTGAGCACCTTGCGAATAAACCAATTCCGCCAGCTTCTACACAAAAAGTAGTTACAGCTACTGTTGCTATGGATACACTCGGGGATAATTTCGAATTTAAAACCTCTTTATATAAAACAACTAATAATGAATTACAATTAAAACTCAGCGGAGACCCAAATCTTACAAGAAGCGACCTAAACAGCCTGATGAAGGTTGCAAAATCTAAAAATATAATAGAACCCAAAGCTTTTTATATTGATGATTTTGTTATGGATAGCACAGAATGGGGCGAAGGCTGGCAATGGGATGATGATTTAAATCCTTTAATGCCCAAATTCAGCTCATACAACCTTGATAAAAATCTTTTGACTATAATTATTGACCCTGCTCAAGTAAAAGGGGCTCCAGGTATAATTAAGCCTGAGACTTTTTATCCTGTTACTTTTATGAACTTATCCATAACCGGAGAGAAAAACAATATTGAACTTTCCAGAAACAATCACATATCTCCTGATATTATCACTATCAACGGAGAAATTAACAGCAGACTTTCTTTTAAATTCCCCGTAAATTCACCTAAAAGATATTTTTCAATAAAACTTGAAGAAGCTATAAGAAATGCTAAAATTGAATTTTATGACAGATTTATACAACGCAAAACCCCAACTAACAATATATATTTGGTTAGTGAAATTAAACATCCAATTGAACCAGTATTAGCTGATATCTATAAAAACAGCAATAACATGTCAGCTGAGACATTATTCAAAGTTGCAGGCGGAAAATTCGTAAACAACACAGGCGCAATGAAAAATTCCGTTAAAATGTTCGATGAATATTGCAAAAAAAACAACCTGAATAACGAAAATATTAAAATTGTAGATGGCAGCGGGGTTTCAAAAAACAACCTTATGACTGCAAGTTTTATGACCAATTTCCTTGTATTACAAACTAAAAATAGTAACTTTGAAAAATATCTGCACATATTCCCTACCGCTGGTGAAGGGACTTTAAACAATAGAATGCTCTATTTTAAAGATACAATTTATGCAAAAACAGGGACTTTGACTGATATAAGCGCTATTTGCGGATATATCAAAACAAGAAACGGGAATTTAGTTGCTTTTGATATAATGATTAATGATCCAAAATCAAGTTCTTCCGCCAAGAAAACGACGGAAGAACAAATAATTAGAGCAATCTACAATAAGTATTGATATGATTAAGCAGCATTAACTTTATTAAGAGAATACACTCCTGCAATCAAGCCTAAGATTCCGGCCAAAATACCACCCATAAGGGAAGAATAAGTTCTTGATTTTGGAATATATTTTTTTATCAGTCTATAATCATTATTTAACGCTTCATTTTTAGACAAAGATGCAAGTTTTTCATACATTACATTTGCTCTATCAGAAATTGCACGACGAACTTTATCCCATTGTGCACTTATCGCCCTACCTTTATCCGGCAATTCCAATATAGCCTCATCCCGAGCATTTCTAAATGCAACTCTTGCTTTTTTATAAAGTGATAGAGGATGATCTACCGCAAGTTGCGCATTAGCAAAATTCCTGCTTGCAGCCTTTAATTCCAGATGAGCTTTTATATCATTAGGTCTGCTACAAAGTTCTTCCTGTGCAGCTTCAAGCGTTCTTTTCAAGTTCATAAAATCAGTTTCTTTCAGAGCTTTTAAATATTTTTGTTTTGCAAAATTGACCTCTGATACAAACTTGTCCTCTACATTTACTTTTTCCACCATTTGACGCCACAGCTTTGCATTAGGAACGATTTTTTCTTTCATAATTTCATCGCCGGAAGAACGATAAATATGTGCTGCGTCATTCAAATTTTGCAGCGATTTTTTCTCTCCTTCTGTTGAATTTTTCATAACCGATGATGAAAAATGTCTTTCAAACGAATCGTTGTCCTGCATTAAAAGACGATCTAATGTGTATTTTTCCGGCGCAAGTATGTATCCTGCACCTAGCCCCAAAACGGCTGATCCTGCACCCGTGATAGACGGAGAGATAGTAACTGAATTTTCACCCATACTGACACTCCTATATATCCTAAATAACTCTATTTCGAAAACACCAAAAGAACTCTGTCACATTATTACTCATAAAATATTTTTTTGTGACTTTTTAGAACAAATTTTTACAACTTGTAACAATTGTAAAAAAAAGTTAAGTTATGGTATATTAAAGAAAAAGAGGAAAAAATGGAGCCACTTATAAGTATAGTTACACCAACATTAAATATAGTTGAAAAAGAGCACGCCGATGAATTTAATATTCTTGTCTCTTTACTTGAAATGCAAACCTATCCGAGAATTGAGCACATTGTTATTGATGGGGCTTCTACAGATGAAACAGTTGAATTATTGAAAGATTATAAAAATAAAGGATACATAAATTTTTATTCAGAAAAAGACACAGGCAAATTTCATGCGCTGAATAAAGGTGCTATGCGTGCAAAAGGTAAATATGTTGCATTTATTAGCTGTGATGATTTTTATCATGATATAACCGCAATATATGATGCTGTAAATACACTTGAAGCAGAAAATGCGGATTTTCTTTTTTCTCCTGCATATTGCCGACATCCTGAAAATTATACCTTTTTATTTATGCCTGCAATGTATAATGCTTTTCAGGTAATGCCATGCGCTAGACAAGGAATGATCTTCAAAAGATCTATGCTTGAAGAAGAAAAGTTCTTTGATGAAAAATTCAAGCTTATGTCTGACCTCGATTTTATAATCAGAATTTTAATGAAAAAACGCAAAGGTATTTACTTTGATACGAATTTCACAACATACAAACTCTCTGAAAAGACATTCAATAATGAAGAACAATGCATAAATGAAACAAAACTTATCTATAGAAAGAATTTCAGAACAATTTGTCCATTAGATGACGATACCCTAGATGCTATGGCCAGATACTCTGATTTTCCAAAACCTCTTCTGGAAAAACTATCAGAATGTTTTGTACCAGAAGATAAAGAATTATTCTTAGAACGATGTGAGCAAATGCACCAAATAAGACTGGAATACTATAAAAATGCTAAAAAATAGTTATTAGCCAAATGTCTTGAATGTAGATTCTGTATTCTTTTCAATAACTTTTGATACTGCATCCATTTCTGTCTGAATTGCATCTTGTTCTGTATCTAACTGTTTTAATCTCAATTCAAGGTTTTTATCTTGAGCTTGTACAATTTCAATTTTTGCATTGATATCTTGTATTGCTTGATCGTATAAATATTTTTCGTGCTCATATTCATTCATAGCATCATTATATGCATCTTGATCGGTTACTGTGTTAGTAGTTAGCGGATATTCAGTATAAGTTCCTGTTCCATCATTATTTGGAATATGGATTGAAATAAATCTTCCTGAAGAATCTCTTTCTACTTTACATCCTTCAACTGCTTTTATTTCTTGAACTTTTACATCGCTGCCAATTGTATAGCAGTTGATATTATTTAAAATATTACCGTTTTCATCAACTTGATTTGCATTATTATCTATATCTGTTTTCTTATAGAAATATGGTTTTTGAGTACCTGTGGTAGAATCTGTTACATATCTTACATACCACATTTCTGCAGGAGTACCATACTTAGCTTCCAATTGTTCAGCCCAAGCTTGTTCTTCTCTTAACCTTGCATCAACTTGATCTTTTGTCATTGTAGATAAAGTTGGATCGTCAAAAGCTCCTTCATAATTTGTGATACTATTTACCTGATCATCTGATAGATACTGTTTTTTAGTAACATCTTCAAACCCTTGTTTGCTGTATGTACCATCATCATTTTTCTGTGCAAGGGTTACATCTTTATCAGGGTCATTATGACTACCATCCCAAAGTGAAATTATTAAATCATCTTCAGTAATGTCAGGCAAATCAACTCTATCACCGTTTTCATCTTTTTTATAGAACGCACCTGTTGTTTCATCTTTATAAACAAATTCTGCAGCTGTAAAATCTTCATTGAATAGTGTATATTCAAAATTAGCGATATCTTCAGCTGTACAAGGCACCATTGCAGCAACAGATTCTGTTTTTTCTATATAATATCCGTCTTGATCTTGATTTACTGCATATTCTTTACCGCCAATAGTAATAGAATCTCCAACAGTTACATCACCTTCTACATGGCCTAAAACTCTTAACGGTGTTGCACCAACAAAATATTGACCATTTTGAACATTAATTACACTTGTAGAAGCTGCAACTGGAACATAATCATCTTGCCATTTTGAAAGATAGCTCAAAGTATAAGTTCCGTCATTTTGTGCAATTAAAGCTGTTATTTCATTAGTTAAAGCACCATCTTCAAATGTGTAAACAGTTTTTGTATAGCTGTCAACAGAAGGAGGAGTAGGTACAGACATACCTAGCAGGTCATTATAATAGTTTGCAGACTGATTAGACAATGAAGTTCTTTGTTGGTTTATCTGTTGACCTTCGAACTCAACATTAGTCTTGCGAGCTGTCAAACCTAAAAATCTAGCTTGTGACGCTGCCATTCCCATGACTGTCTAGTTCCTTTCCGTTAGTTCCATTAATATGCAATACGGCAAATAGAATCTATAACTTTAGGAATTTAAGTCTTTTGTTACAAAAAGTTTACAATTATGCGTTTAAGCGTAAGTCCACCATTTCCAATCTGGCATAGGCTCATCTGCGTATGAAGGAAAACTTCCAATATGGTTAATAATAGTATTTTTTTCATTAGCTCCATCAACAGCCATACTTAAATAACCTCTATCATATACATCTCCGCCAATGCTATCAAGATAATCTGCATCTGTCTGATAAGCACTGTATTCTCCCCACATAGTATATGTAAGGTAATAAAATCTGTTTAATTTTTCATCTGAAAAATAGAAATTTCCGTCTGTTGTATCAAATTCTCCTCTTGCGGATGCCTCTTGAATGAGTTTGTTTATATTTTTGGAATAGTAATCGTATTCTGATTTTGTAAGAGCACCTCTTTCATACATTATATCTATTACTTCCTGATCTACATTAGAAGGGTTTGCATATACATCTAAATTTGAATAGGAAGCAGCTGTTGCATGCGTAAGTTCATGTACTAATACATCTATAAAATCAAATAAATCTGCACCCGGAGAAACATACTTATCATCTAATGTAAGTCCAACATCCTGACCTGCAATAGTATCATCCTCGGTTGCATATATCATATATGATTTTCCGTTGTACTCTCCAAAAAATCCGGCTGATGCATACTGCCCATTTGTCCATGCAACACCAGGCCCTTCTGTTTTTCCGGGATTTAAGTCTGCCATTGAAATTTGTCCGATATGAATTGAATTATATGTATCATTTCCTTGCAGTAATCTTTCAAGAGCTTTCAATTGTTCTGTTAATCCTGCTGCCTGCAAGTAGTCTCTTGTCATATCAATCGCATATTGCAACTTGCCTTGCGCATCTAATCTGTCAAATTCACTTTGCAATTCATTAGCATAATTTTCTACTTTTGATTGGAAAGAAGAAACTGATGTTCCGATTTCATTACCAATCAGTTCTTTTATTTCATCTACAGTTAAATATTCATCATCATTTTTATTCAATACATCGAAAACTCTTCCTAAAGACCCAAAGAAGTCATAATTAGCATCTTCCCATTTATCATTTTGGGTAAATTGAATTAATTGTTCACGCGTAAGACCTTTTGTCTTTGAAATTGTTGGATCCTGTTCATGCATCCAATCAAACATAGTCTCAACATCATCAAATTCATCTATAAATGATGGTTTCGGCTCATCAGGTTCTTCTGGTACATAATCATCGTCATCTCCTGTACCTGGGTCAGTTGGATCTGTTGGGTCAGTTGGATCTGTCGGGTCAGAACCTTTATGATGCAAATCATAAATTATTTTCTTTATGTTTGCTATCCTTGAAGCTGACATATCCTCAATAGATATCGCATATTTTGTAACAGGAACTGTTGTTTTTATAACAGGTTCATAATCAACTTTTTTAATTATTACAGCAGAAGGTTTTAAATCTGTACCATTTTTTTGTTTAGAAGCAACTTCATCAGCAATGGAATAAATTGTCGCATCCGAATTTTTAGCAAGCATTTCTTCAACAATACTTTGCGTATTTATATTTTCAGCATTATTTTGCACTTCTATATTGCAGGACGAAGTTTCATTCACTGAATTTTGAACCTGCTTTTTAGATATAAGTTGTAAAAATTGCGGATTAGTTATTTGCATTGTATCCCCTTAACTAATTGTATATTCGACACATCCCAACCTAATCTTTAAAATTAATATATTTTTTCTTAACAAAACTTCACTAAAAATCATTGTTACAAGATAGTCATATACTTGCAAAAGAATAATTCAATGTACTATAATCTAGGTATAGATATATTGAATTTATGTAAAGGATTGAGAATGAGCCAACAAAAAATAGCAGTTATCGGATGTGGAATGTGGGGACGCAATATTGTCCGTAATTTTTACAATTTAAATGTATTAGATACTGTATGCGATATTGATGAAGAAAATCTCAAAAAAGTAATTGAATTATATCCTGGGGTAAAAGTAACAAGAGATTTCAATGAAATCCTAAATAACAAAGATATTACCGCAGTTGCAGTCGTAACTCCAAGCCATACGCACTTTAAACTCGTTAAAGCTATGCTTGAAGCGGGCAAAAACGTATATGTAGAAAAGCCTATTTCTACAGTAGCTCAAGAAGCAAGAGATTTATCAGAGCTTGCACATGCAAAAGGCTTAGTTTTAATGGTAGGGCACCTTTTACTTTATCATCCTGCAGTTAACAGATTAAAAATGCTTGTAGAAGAAGGTGCTTTGGGTGAAATCGTTTATGCACAAAGTGACCGACTAAACGTAAATTACCATAAGAATGATAGAAGTGTTATGTGGGATTTGGCACCACATGATGTTTCAATGATTAGCTATGTTACAGGAAAGACTCCACTTAGAGTAATTTCAGCTATAGGATGTTCATCAGACAAAAATGATATTATCGACATTACTCATATAGGTATTCAATTTGAGGACGGAGTAATCGGACATATTTCTGACAGCTGGATTACACCTAGAAAACACGTTACCTTACTTGTAAGAGGAACAAAGGCAACGGCTATTCTTGATGATACCGTACCTGAAAATAAATTAGTTGTATATGATAATTTTGAACAAAATGCAACAAAAAATATTACAACACCTGATGTTTTAGAAATTGAACCTTTAAAACTTGAATGTCAGCACTTTATCAGTTGCTGCGAAACCGGCAAAAAGGCTCGCTCTGACGGTGATAACGGTTTTATGGTAACTCAAATATTAGAAGAAGCTGAAAAAATCATGCTTGGAGAAAGGGTTAAAAAACTTGATGAAGTTAATTTTGCTCTTTCTAGAATGAAAAAGTAAAAGGGATAGGATTATGGCAAACTTTATATCATTATTAAGAATATTTATAGCATTTTTTGCAATTTTGTTTTTATTTATACCGACACCTTGGGCTGGAGTCAGCGCAATTATTCTTACAATAATAGCCTTTGCAATGGACGGACTTGACGGTTACATCGCAAGGAAATTTAACGAAACTTCAGACTTAGGATCAGTTATTGACATAATGGGTGATAGAATCGTTGAAATGTCATATTGGATTGCATTTTCAACGCTAGGTTGGATTTGGATTATTTTTCCGCTTGTCGCAGTCACAAGAGCTTTTGTTACTGACAGCTTGAGAAGTGTTGCATTAGCTCAAGGCTACACAGCATTTGGTGAAAAATCAATGCAATCAAGTAAAATCGGAAACTTTATCTGTGCTTCAAAATTTATGAGAATTTCTTATGCTGTTGCTAAAGTTTTAGCATTTATTACAATAATTGCAGCTCATATACCAGGATATGAAATGTATCCGATATCTTTCACTTTGGAAAAAATCGGTTTATGGCTTGCTACAATAGCAATCATTTTCTGTGTAGTAAGGGGCCTGCCTGTTGTTGTTGAAAGTAAAAAGTTATTCGAGAAAACCAATGGCTAAATTAAATATCGTATTATACGAACCAGAAATCCCGCAAAACACAGGGAACATAGCAAGACTTTGTGCTTGTACAGGGGCTTCATTATATCTTGTAGGAAAGCTTGGTTTTTCGCTTTCTAGCAAATACACAAAAAGAGCAGGCTTAGACTATTGGGATAGTGTTGATTTGCATAAAATTGACTCTATGGAACAATTGTATAATGAGCATAAAGATGCTACATTTTATTATCTGACTACAAAGACCAAAAGAAAATATACAGATGTTAAATTTAAAGATGGTGACTTTATAGTATTTGGTCCAGAGACAAGGGGCTTGCCGGACATTTATGTAAAAGATAAAAATGCACTGACAATTCCAATGATTGAGGGTCAAAGAAGCCTAAATCTTTCAAATTCGGTTGCTATTGTAGCTTATGAGGTTATTAGACAAAATGGACTTTGAACTACCTTTAAGAAATGAAAATGCCAATAAAGGGACATTTGGGCGTGTATTAAACATTTCTGGATCTGACTATATGCCTGGGGCAGCATATCTATCAAGTGTATCAGCACTAAAGGCAGGTTGCGGATATGTGTTTTTGGCAACAGAAGAAAGAGTAATTAATGCTGTTGCAGCTCAGACTCAAAATATCGTATTTGCGCCATTAAATGCTATTGAAAACCTATTAAAAACAACTGATGTATTACTTATCGGTTGCGGGATTTCAACATCAAAAAAAGCTGAAGAAATATTCAAAAGCACTTTAAAAAAAGTACCAGATATTCCTGTAATTATTGACGCTGACGGGCTAAATATACTTGCAAAATGGAAAAATCCGATTTTACCAAACAAATTAATATTAACTCCTCATGTTAAGGAAGCATCAAGGCTCTTAGATGTAAATGTAGATAGAATAATTACTAATATGGAATTTTTTGCAAAAGAGCTTTCTCAAAAATACAGTTGTACAACAGTATTAAAATCAAGTGAAACAGTTGTATGTTCAAAAGACGGAGAAATTTACAAGAATAAAAAAAGTAACAGCGCACTTGCAAAAGCAGGAAGCGGTGATGTACTAGCAGGGATAATTGCAGGACTTTCTGCACAAGGTTTGGATGAATATAATGCAGCAAAAACCGGTGTATATTTGCACAGCCTTGCAGGTGAATGTGCAAAAAATGACCTGACTGAATTTGCAGTATTAGCAAATGATCAAATCAGGTACATTTCTCAAGCTTATAAAAAATTATTAAACTAATTAAGCTAAATAAAAGATACTGTTTTCAGGTTTAATATTAGTTTCAGCAACTTTAGCTTCAGGCAAAGACATTGGAGCCTTTGATTGAAGATAAGAATTAATTCTTTCTTCCATTGAACTTGACAAATCTGGCATTTTCATTTCTTTTTGCAATCTTTCTGCAAGTTTTGAATTTTCAGAATTTGCTAAATCCATACTTGCTTTAACAAAAGACTTAACGCCGCTTATTTTGTTAATCATCTTTTTCTCCTTTTTTATCTACACTTTATTGGGGTAACAAACACTTTTTTCTTGAGTTATCATTATTAAAACCCAAAAATATAAAAATTGCTACCTTTAATAATTTTACTTAACAAATATTAATCTAACACAGAAATATTATTTAACAATTAGTCACTTTACCTAATACTGCTCTTCTTCTTGCATCGGTACAATCAGGAAGATTATTAGGAATATTATAATATGCGCAATAGCCTAAAAGCGCAAAAGCCATTACTTCTTTAAAATTATTTGAAATACCATAAGCTTCATGTGTTTTTAAATCAATGTGCTTTGGCAAGTAATGTCTTAAAAACTTCATCATAGCTAAATTATACGCACCGCCACCACCTACAACGACTTCACTAATATCTACTTGCGGATATACAAAACGTTCATAAGCCTGAGCTATGGACTTTGCTGTTAATGCTGTAAGAGTAGCAATTACATCTTTAGGCTCTTTTGGTCCAAACCTTAGAGCATTTTCAATATAATCATTTGAAAAATATTCTCTTCCAGTTGTTTTAGGCGGATTTTTGAAATAATATTCGTCCTGCAAAAGACAATCCAGCCAACTTTCTGAAATCATACCGGAATTTGCAATTTCTCCGTTTTCATCAAAAGGTTTGTTGAAAAATTTCTTTACGCAATAATCAATCATCATATTTCCCGGACCGGTATCAAACCCGAAAGTTGCATTGTCTTTAGACACAACAGTAACATTTGAAATGCCGCCTATATTTTGAATACAAAAATTCTTTTTCAATGGCTTGAACCATTTTTCATCTGCAAAACAGACTAAAGGAGCACCCTCTCCACCGTTTGCAATATCAGCTTCTCTGAAATTAGAAATTGTCATGCAGCCTGTTTCTTGAGCTATAACTGAGCTTTCGCCAATTTGCAAGGTACTTTTTAGTGATACGCCATCTAATTTTTCATCAAATGGAAAATGATAAATTGTCTGCCCATGACTAGATATAAAATCAGGTTTGCCATGTTCTGAAATAATCAAATTACACGCATCAGCAAAACATTTACCAACAGCAAAATTCATTTGACAAAGATCTTTTATAGAAGCCTTACCGCTGAAAAGCTGAAATAATTTAGCTTGAATATGTACAGGATACTTATAATTTATTGCATGAATTAATTTACAACTCAAATCAGGATTAACAACACAAAGACCGGCATCTATACTATCACAAGATGTTCCGGACATTAAAGCAATAATTTTTTTTGATTCAAGTTCATGCATATTTTTATTTTACAAAACTGCTAAAAAACAAGCAACTATAATTTTATACCGTTACAAATTATGTAACAAACTAAACCCCAAATTTCCTCTCTAAAACTTTTAACTAAATATCAATATCTTCAAAATCCAAAATAAAAAACAATATCCCTAATCTTTATCTCTATCACCTCAATTGGACTTTTTTTGCCATCACCTCTTTTTCTTCAACTGTCCTTACTACTACTCCCATTGCTTATTTTCTAAGCATCCTCCGCACAATTTCCGGTAGTCCGTACTATTAAAATTTCAATCTGTAATCACTCCCGATTACATGTATAATGTAACTTTAAGTTACAAGCTTGACAAGTAAAAAAAAATTAATTAAATTTTACAATTGCCCATGCTCCTAGTTTTTATAAGAAAAAATTCAAGTTCTTAAATCTTAATGAAGAAAATTTAATGAAATTACGTAAATTTTTACCATTTTTTTAATTGACAAATTAAAATTAGAGGAAGACTTTTTTTATAGTATAATCATGCTATCAGATAGAATAGTTTGAAATTTTTCAGGAATTAAGAACAATATTATAAAGTATTTGGGAACGAAGTATGAAAGAATTTATAAGGAACAATAAGATTACTTATAACTTAATGTCTTTTACGGCATTTAAGACATTATTGATATTTTCTTTACTTTTAGAAGCTCCAAGATCCTATGAGGATATAATTGAATACTTTGCTAATCACGAATTTATAAATGAAAAAATTTCTATTGATACAGTAAGAGTCTATATAAATTCTCTAAAAAGAGCAGGCTGTACAATTTCAAAAACGAAAAGAGCAGAAGGCGGGAAATTCGTACTTATATCGCACCCTTTTGAACTTGGAATTACACCTGAGCAAGCTAAAACTTTAACTAAAGTATATAAAACTTTATCAAAAACGCTTGAGATACAAGAATTAATATTACTGGAAAAGTTTTTAAGAAAAATTGCATCATATATAAAAGATAATGAACTAGATGAATTACTCAATAAAATTTCAATATTATCTGGATTAGAAATCGAATTACTTGAAAATTTATACAATTGCTGCAATCAAAAACAACAAATAATATTAAATTATAATTCTCCACGCTCAGGTCATACAGAAATGGAAATTATATGCGATAAATTAGGTTTTGAAAACGGCAAATTATATATATATGGAACAAGTATAGATTACAGCCAATCAGCTTATCTTCTTGTAAACAGAATTATTAACATAAAAGAAATAAAATCAAACAAAACTCAAAATCTTGATATAGAAGAAATTAAAATCAAGTATGAACTAAAAGCTGATATCCAAGAAATACAATTAAAAGAAAATGAAAGAATTATCTCTAGTTCACAAAACAAAATACTAATTGAAGCAATATCATCAAATAAATTTATACTAAAACAAAGAGTATTATCCTATGGCAGTCAATGCAAAGTTTTAGAGCCTGAAGAATTTAAGCAGGAAATAATTTCTACGTTAAAAAGAATGAAAGCGGAATATTAAAATGAAAAAAATGAGCGAAAAATACAATGAAGCATGCATAAAAATTTTTGATATGTTGAAACTTTTATCCGAAGGTTCCGCAAAATATGAAGACATTATAGAAATTTTTAATGATGATGAAACAACTAATAATTCTGCCGCTCCTGTTATTCTTAATAAATATCTAAACACTCTCAAAATTTTTGGGATTAACATTACTAAAAACAAAAATATATATAACTTGCAAAACTCATTTTTTTCTATAAATCTCGATGAAAATGATATAAAAATGCTTCAACTATTAAAAAGTTCATCAGATATTTTAACAAACAAAAAACAAAAAGAAATATTTGACAATTTTATCAAAGAAATCGAAATTAGATTATCAAATTTCTCAAGAGAGATATTAACAAATACAAAAAATGAAACTAACATACAAAGAAGTGAATACTTTTTAAAATATAGAGACTTAATAGCTAAATGCGAAACATATTGTTACGAAAATCAAAAATTGGAAGTAACGTTTTTACACAATAACAAAGAATACAAAGTAATCTGTAATCCAAGAGAAATTACATACATAAATCAAAAAGGTTATTTATCAGTATTCAATAATCTTAGCAGACAAGTTTTTAATGTTCCGCTAGATGAAATCCTATCTATCAAACAAATGCCTTTAATATCAAAAGGAAACGAAATTTCTGTAACTGTTGTATATAAAATCAGAAATAATTTAGCAAAAGCTTACCGATTAAAAGAATGGGAAACTTCTGACGGAAAATATGACGAGGATGGATGGCTTACCATAATCAACCATAATGAAGATTTTGATGTCCTGACAAAAAGACTTATGCGATATGATTATAGCTGCAAAGTGATATCTCCAAAGCATTTTAAAGAACGTATGGTTTCAACAATTGAAGATACTCTGAAAAATTACGAATAAATAAAAATTTACATACAAAGATTATAAAATTTGTATATGATAAAATATGTGGTATGAGCACACAACAATACGTACCACTTCATTTACATACAGAATATTCATTACTAGACGGGGCAATTAGGATAAAACAGCTTTGTGAATTCGCCAAAGAAAATGACATGCCTGCGGTTGCAATAACAGACCATGGTGTTATGTACGGCGATATGGAATTGTACACAACAGCAAAAGAAAATGGTATAAAACCAATACTGGGGTGCGAATTTTATGTGCATGACGGTGATATAGAAGAAAAAAACAAACTTCATAACCCCTGCTACCACTTAGTTTTATTAGCTAAGGATAAAGCTGGTTATGCCAATCTAATCAAATTGGTATCTACAGCTTGGTGTAAAGGTAGATATGTTCACCCTCGTATCAACTTTGAACTTCTTGAAAAGCATCATGAAGGATTAATTTGTTTGTCAGCTTGTTTAGGTGGTGAAGTCCTCCAAAATTTACTTAAAGGAGATTATGACGCTGCAAAAGAAACAGCTGAAAAATATAAAGCTTTATTTAATGATGACTACTATATAGAACTACAAGATCATGGACTAGAAGAACAAAAAAAGACTAACCCGCTTTTAATTCAATTAGCAAATGAATTAAATATAAAAATGGTCATAACTAACGACTCTCACTATTTACAAAAAGATGATGCCGATATGCACGATACATTATTGTGTATGCAAACTAATAGTGACAAAGATGATCCAAACAGATTTCATTTTCCGAATAACGAATTTTATGTAAAAACAGCAGAACAATTAAGGTCTTCTTTTAAATGGATGGACTCTGAAACTTTTGATAAATGTATTCAGAACACAGTAGATATTGCTGAAAAATGCCATTTAATGCTGGATTTAGGAAAAAGTCCACTACCTGATTATAAAGTTCCGGCAAATTATACCATTGATTCTTACCTTGAACATTTGGTATATGAAGGTTGTAAAAAACGCTATGGTGAGATTTCAAAAGAACTAAAAGAACGTGTTGATTATGAAATAAGCGTAATTGAACAGATGGGTTTTGCTGCATATTTCTTAATCACTTGGGACTTTATACATTATGCAAAAACTCATGGAATTCCGGTAGGTCCGGGCAGAGGTTCAGCTGCAGGTTCTGTAGTTGCTTATGCACTTGAGATTACTGATTTGGATCCGATTAAACATAAACTATTGTTTGAACGTTTTTTGAATCCAGAACGTTTCACAATGCCTGATATCGATATTGACTTTTGTATCGAACGCCGTGGTGAAGTTATCGATTATGTAACCCAAAAATATGGAGAAGATAAGGTTTGTCAAATCATTACTTTTGGTACTTATGCAGCTAAAGCTGCATTAAAAGGAATCTGCCGCATACTAAAAGTTCCATTTTCCGAAAGTAACAAACTTGCATCATTAATTGAACCAGCAATAGAACTTGCACAAGCAACTAATCCAAAAGCTAAGACTTTAAAAGATGCAATGCAATGCAGCGGGTCTGAATTGAAGACAATGTATGACCAAGATGCACCGCTTCCGGTTGGAGATCCTAATGATGGTAAAACCGTAGGTATTAAAAAGATTATAGACTTAGCAATCGGCATCGAAGGAATTAAGAATAATACCGGTACTCACGCTGCAGGTGTAATCATTTCACGAGTTCCGTTAGATGAAATTTTACCGGTACAGCCCTCAAAAGATGGTATTGTACAAACAGGTTATCCGCCACATGACGTTACTGAAGTCCTAAGTCTTTTAAAAATGGACTTTTTGGGACTACGAAACCTTACAACGATTTATAAAACAGTTGATTTGATTAAAGAACAACAAGGAATTTCTCTAGATATAAATAATATTCCTCTGGATGACAAACCTGTATATGACATGCTTATGACAGGAGACACTGACGGAGTATTCCAGCTTGAATCTCAAGGGATGAAAAACCTTGTAAAAAAATTAAAACCTGACGTTTTTGAAGACTTGGGCGCTCTTGTTGCACTATTTAGACCTGGTCCATTAGACTCCGGTATGGTTACAGATTTCGTAGAAAGAAAACATGGCCGTCAAGAAATCACATATGCACACCCTCTACTAGAGCCAGTATTAAAAGATACATATGGAACTATCGTATATCAAGAACAAATTATGCAGGTATTCCAAGTTCTAGCTGATTACACACTCGGACAAGCGGATATGGTCCGCCGTATGATGGGTAAGAAAAAAGTTGATGAAATGGAGAAGCAAAAAACAAAATTCATCGAACGTTCAGCTCAACATGGCATGACCTCTAAAGATGCAGAAGCTTTATTCAACCAAATTTTAGCATTTGCTTCATACTGCTTTAACAGATCTCACTCTGCAGCGTACGCATTTGTAGCCTATCAAACGGCATATTTAAAATGTCATTATCCAGTAGAATATCTATCAGCACTTTTATCAAGTGTATCTAAAAAAAAAAAAAAAACTCAACTATACATTGAAGAAGCTTTAAAAAAGGGAATAAAAGTTCTTCCTCCGGATATTAATCATTCTCATGCTACGTTTACACCTGACAAAAATAATATCCGTTTTGGACTCGCGTCAATT
>CALVAU010000080.1 GCA_944325615.1 Candidatus Gastranaerophilales bacterium
GGTGACAAAGAGTGAGGAAACCACCCGTTCCCATCCCGAACACGGTCGTAAAGACTCACATCGGTGAAAATACTTGGCGGGCCACCGCCTGGGAAGATAACTCGTTGCCAAGGCCTTCTTTGAAAAAGAGTTAATTGATAATTTCAGTTAACTCTTTTTTATTATTAAAAATCTAATATATTTGATAAATTAATATTCTCATCTGAATTGCACAAAGTTACATCAAGTTTATTTTTTAGATTATTAACGGTATTTTTTGCATTATTTGTATTGATTTCCATTAGGATTTTATTACTATTTTGTGAGCCGGTTACAATAAATCCCAATTCTTTGTATTTATTTACTGTATTATAGGGGCCGTCAGTTATAGCTTCAAGTTTTATTTTTTTCGATTTGTGATTTAAAAAATCGTTAAATAATTGATTAAATAAACTTTTTCCCGCATATTTAACTTTTTGTCCGAATTCTGTTGGCCAAGTGCAGATGCAGTCTAGGTGATAGTTATTTTTACCTGGTAGGTAAGTTATGATACCGCAAGGTTTATTTTTGTTTGATAAAAGATAAGTTTTTCTGTTCGGTTCTTGAGCTTTTATAATTGCATAGGATAGCATTTCTTGCCAGCGTTCGGATTCTTGTTTTTTGAGATTTGGCATTAAGTCTTTGATTTGAATGTCTTTATCAAGTCTTTTCAAAAAAGATTTGTCATGTTTAATATTCAACTCATAGAGGTCTAAACCGTTTTTTATATCATTGCATTTGTTTTTTATTACAGCGATATGTCTGGCTTTAAAATTTATGTTATTTTTATAGGGGGTATTTTGTATTTGCATTATTAGTTACCTTTCAGCAATATAAAGTTTGATGAATTTTAAAATTGCTATTTTGACTTTTAATTATTAATAATTATATAGAAATATATGATTATATTGGAGTTATTCAAAAAAAACAGAGTTTGTACTCATGACAAAGTAAGACCGGATGCTGAGCTTTCTTATTGTCCTGATTGCGGTGAATTAATTAAAAATCAATGGTTTTTAACTCGTTGTGCTTGTTGCGGGGTTAAATTAAAGGCGACTATTAAAAATGGTGAAATAGTACCTGAAAATCATTTTTGCCATAATTGCGGGGCAAAGGAGTTTGTTGTCGAGGCATTAGAAAAAATTAATTTTATAGATATTGATTATGCAGTATTAGTTAAAAATATCGTAAAACCGTCAGTTGAGGATAAAATTCAAAGCTGGGTCGATATTAAAACATGTAATTACACACAAGAACTGCTACCACAATTCCTATAAAGTCAGCTAAAAGCCCTGCAATTAGTGCATATCTGAATTTTGAGATACCAACAGCACCAAAATATACTGCAAGTATATAAAAAGTTGTCTCGCTTGATCCTACCATTACTGCTGCAAGTTTTGTTGTATAAGCATCAGGGCCTGCATTGTGAGCAATATCTGAGAATACACCAAGAGCTGCAGACCCCGAGAGTGATCTTACTATCATAATCGGGATTACATCTGCAGATACGTTAAAGTGTGATAAAAATGGAGTGAGTAATCCTCCTATGGCTTCGATTATGCCTGAAGCTCTAAACATTGAAATGCCGACAATTATAGCCACAAGGTAGGGAATAATATTTACGGCAACTTTAAATCCTTCTTTTGCTCCATCTGTAAACACTTCATAAAGCGGAACTTTTTTTGCAAGACCTAGGGTTAAAATAAGGATTAAAATTAGTGGAAGAGTCCATAATGATATGAAATTCATAATTTGGTGAAACATTAGATTTCACCCCCTTGTTTTTCTTTTTTTATGTGATTTTGGGCTACTTGCGGAGTCCAAAATCTTTGGAAAAGTTTAGCTATAGTTATTGCACTTAAAAATGCAATAGTAGTAACTAAAAGTGTCGGGGCTATAATTTCAGTCGGATTTTTATAGCCAATGCTTATCAATACAGAAATTACGGTTGCAGGAATAAGTTGGAAGCCTGCTGTGCTCATTGATAAAAACATACACATTGCGTTTGATGCTGATTTTTTATCAATATTTTGTTTTTGCAATTCTTCCATTGCTTTTATGCCGATTGGTGTTGCAGCGTTAGCGAGTCCTAGCGCATTGGCCGAAAAACTCATTGCAATATCACCTATTGCTGGAGAATCTTCAGGTATTTCATTGAATAATCTTTTTGTAATTGGTTTTATTATTTGTGCAATTATTTTTACCAGTCCGCATTGTTTTGCTATTTTCATCATGCCGAGCCAGAATGCCATAATTCCTATTAAAGAAAATGCTACTTTTACAGAGAGCTCTGCTCCTGTAAGTATTGCATTTACGACATCAGATAACTTCCCGTTGATTGCCCCAGCTATTATTGATACGGTAATAAGAAAATAAAAAATATAATTCATAAAAGTATTAAAGCATTAAAGCACTTTATGGTCAATTATATTAATTTGGTTGTTATTAGATTAAAATGTTATGAATAATCAAATACTCCTTAATTTGTTAGTTAAGGAGTATTTTTGTATTACTTATTAATATCTATGATGATCGTGGTGATGATGTCTTGGAGGGGGCGGAGCATGATGAATATGTGGTCTGTGAGGTCTATAATAATATGCTGGCGGTAGCGTGTAATAATAAGGGTTTGGATAAACTGGAACATATTTGAGAGCTTCTGAGGTTTGACAGTCAGACATAATTTCTTGATATTCATCATAGTTTATCGTGTTTGGATTTGAGTTTATATCATTATAAACTTTAGCTAATGCTTCAAATCTTTTAGTTACATTTTTAGC
>CALVAU010000081.1 GCA_944325615.1 Candidatus Gastranaerophilales bacterium
ATGAAAATCGTATTATCAACTTTTCAAAGCCCAAAGATAAAAATAAAAGATTAATAGAGTTACTTACAAACATTTATGAAAATCAAGAAAATTCTATTATATATTGTTGTAAACCTTATTTAGTAGAACAATATGCAGAAAAAATTATGGATAATATGGATATAGATGTTGGTTTGTTAGAGTATACAGACTTGATTGAACATATAAAAAGAAGATTTTATTCTGATTGGATTGTATGCCAAGCTCTCGAACATAGAAGAGGCATTCATCATGGTCTGGTTCCAAAATATATTCAAAAAGAGATCATAAATTTGTTTAATGGTGGACAAATTAAATTTTTATTATCTACTACAACAATCACTGAGGGTGTAAATACTACCGCAAAAAATTTAATAGTAATGCATAACTCAAAGGGTTCAAAACCATTAAAACCGTTTGATGCAAAAAATATTGCAGGAAGAGCCGGACGTTTTTTAGAACATTATAGTGGAAGGGTATTCGCTTTTGAAAAAGACTTCGAAGATATTTTAAATACTCCGGAAGAATCTATTAAGCATAAAAATTATGATAAGGATATTCTTAAAGATGATTTAGATTACTTTTTCACACAAGAAAAATATTTAAATGAACAAAATATTCAAGCAAAAAATGCAATAATAGAAAAACAACGTGAACGAAAACTCCCGAATGAATTATTTCAACAATTTAAAGCTGTTAGTCGGAATGATAAAATTTTTGTATATGATAAAATTAAAAAATTAAACAGTTATGAGAATAAAAGCATATCAAATCTAATATCAAAAACTAATAAGCGCAGTATGAATATAGATTTTGATGGTTTTCAAATTATTTTAAATACCATTTTCCCAATCGTAAAAACAGATACAGAATTATATCATCTTATAGCAAAGAAATCTAAAAGTTCATATAGTGGTAAAGAATATTCTATTTTATCCTATTTGTTATATTATTACTTAAAAGATGGTTTTAGAGGTGCTGTTAATAATAAATTAAATAACAAAGCAAATATAAATTCCGCAATGCGAGATACTGCTAATTTTGTTTATAATGTTTTAAAATACCATGTTGTTAAATATCTGGGTGTTTTTAATTTAATGTATAAATATATCAAAGCAAATGAAGATATCTCCCAAATAGATGATGTCACTGGAATAGATAAATTACTTACAAAACTTGAATATAATGCAATTAGTCAAAAAGGACGTCAAATAAGTGATTATGGTGTCCCTTTAAAAGTTTTAGATTATTATGAATCGTTAGAAGAGGGTAATGTCAATGATGCTTATTTAACTAAATATAGTTTTGATGGCTATGAAAACTATATTTATGACAAAGTGGAATCTTTGTTACAAAATGAATAGAATTACAGATTTATGATACAATTTTCATAAAGAGAGGTATATTAGGATGAATGAACAAGAGAAACAAGAAATCTTATCTAAAGCCAAAGCTTTCTTTAAAGATAATATTGTTGAAAACCATATTAAAAATACAAAGAAGCTTAAAAAGGTTAAAGAATTTATAATTAACCCTTTTCTTGTAAATTATCTTGCAAACTTTGCTTTTGGTAATACATCAAAAGAGAATATTGCCAAAGCTCTTGTTTATCCACGTATTTTGGGAACTTCAATCAATACATCTTTTGGAACTCAAATTCAAACATTTTGTTGTGAAGTTTTATCAGGTCTTGCTTCAACAACATCAGGCATTGATATTGAATTTGTAGATGCACTAGATGGTAGAAGAAAATATTGCCAAATAAAATCTGGTCCAAACACAATTAATCATGCGGACATTACCTCAATTAAGGATGATTTTAAAGCTATTAAAAATCTTGCAAGAATTAATAGATTGCCTAATTTTAATCCTAACATAGATTGTATTGTAGGAGTATTGTATGGCACTGAAAACGATTTATCGCAATTTTACAAAAATATCAATGAAGAATATCCTGTAATTATAGGGCAAGAATTTTGGTATAGGCTTACAGGCGATGAAAATTTCTATAATGAGCTTATTAATACTTTTGTTTCTATTGCTGATGAAGTTGATAGCACTGATTTAATTAACGACGTTATACAAGAACTAGCAGAACAACTATAAATTATTCTTTATAGGTATCAATAGCCTTTTTTATTTGTATGCCAATTTGTCTACCTAACTCAACAGGTACAGCATTTCCTATTTGCTTGTATTGCTGCCCCATCCCACCAACAAATTCCCAATCATCTGGGAATGTTTGAATTCTAGCATATTCTCTTACAGTAAATGGTCTTGTTTCATCAGGATGACATCTTTCTGTTTGTTTTTGACTAGGAGAACATGTTAAAGTCAAACAAGGTTCATCCCAAGATATACGCCTTGCCATACCTGTACGACCACCCCCGCTAGTAAAACTTTTTCCCATATAAGATTTTTGAATATTAACTGGCAAATTTCTCCAACAGCCCCCAGGAGGCACCAATTTCAATACTTCTTGTTTTGATTTGCTATATGCTTGTCCTTCTGATTTTGGGACATCTTTTAATGCATCACGTAGGGTCTTAATTTTTTGGGATTCTTTTGGATATTCAAATTTTATGTTGGTATTCTTTTTAGTACCGACAATAACAATACGTTCTCTCTTTTGAGGTACATTATAATTAACAGCATTCAATAATTTAGTTTGTATATCGTAGCCAAGACTTTCGAAAATATCTACTATTGTCTTTAAAGTTCTACCATTGTCATGAGAAATAAGACCTCTTACATTTTCTGCGACAAAAACTAATGGCTCTGTTTCTTTAACGCAACGTGCAAACTCATAAAATAAAGTTCCTCTAGTATCTTCAAATCCTAATTTTTTACCCGCATAACTAAATGCTTGACAAGGGAAACCTCCTGTAACAATATTTACTTTGCCTTTATAAGGTTTAAAATCTATTTTTGAAACATCAGAACAAATAACATTCCAATTTGGACGATTTTTAGATAGAGTTTCACAACAATATTTATCATTATCTACGTGTAAAACAGTTTCAATTCCAGCCTGTTCCAAACCTAAAGCAAGTCCACCAGCACCTGCAAATAATTCAATTGCAGAATATTTAGTAATTTCAACAGGTACTATTGTTTTACTATTACTTTTCTTATTTGATGTGAAATCTATTAATTTATCAGGTGTAACTCTTAAAACTTCGCTAAGCTCAAAAAATGTCGATTTTATAGGATTATATTTATCAGACAATATAACAGATAACTGATTCTTTGTTATTCCTATCTCATTAGCTAACTCTGTAAACGTGTTTATTCCAATACTTTTCATCGCCTTTTTCACAAGTTCTTTATTTGCAACAGACATTTTTCCCCCTGTTATGATTTTATATTAACATTATAGTTCCCCCTTGTAAATAAAAATAACAAAATTTAACATATTTGAATGATTATTGAATAAAATTATTTTATAGTACCTAAATCCGCTTGACTTTTAGCATTAGCCTTTTTGATTAAATCACTGATTTTTGTAAGATTATTATCTTCTGTACCCTCTTGTACAGGCTGTCTTACAAAATTTTTAAAGTACGGTAGTGTCTTAATTATTCCGATAGCCTGACTTACACTGTTTGCAAATATTTTAACCTCAATATTGCCACCGCTTATAGTTGGTGTGATTACTGCTTTAT
>CALVAU010000082.1 GCA_944325615.1 Candidatus Gastranaerophilales bacterium
CTTGCATCAATTAAACAAGTTGGAGAAGCTGTTATTGAAGAAATCATAAAAGAGAGAAAAGCTAACGGCCCATTTAAATCTATATATGATTACTGCAAAAGATTAGACTCTAAATGCTGTAACAAAAAGACTTTAGAAGGATTTATAAAGGCAGGAGCATTCGCTAATATAGAAAAAAGCCGTAAACAACTAATGGATAACATTGATTATATAACAGCGACTGCTGCAAAAGAAGCGAAAGCAAAAGAAAGCGGACAAGGCAGCCTATTTGACTTACTCGGTAATACAGAAGAAATTGAAGAAGCAAAGTTCAAACTTGCAGGCTCTGATGCTGAATATGATCAAAGACAATTACAAATATTCGAAAAAGAATTTTTGGGATTTTACGTAACAAGCCATCCGCTATCAACAATAAGGGATAAGCTTCCATTTTTGATGACACATAAAATTTCAGAAATTCCTGAACAACAAAATGATAAAGTTGTAACCATTTGCGGACTTATTACAGCAACAAAACAAATTCCTACCAAAAAAGATCCGAAAAAATTCATAAGATTTATATCAGTCGAGGATTTGACAGGCAAAGTTGAGGTAATCGCATTTAACAAACAACTTCAAGACTATGGCAGCTACCTTGAAACTGAACAACGTGTAATAATTTCAGGAAAAGTAAGCAGAAGAAACGATGACGAACCTCCAGTATTACTCATTGATACAGTAAAACCTGTTGATAATTCTAATATATTTACAATTGAACTAAAAGATGATTTCAAATTTGAAGAATTAGTATATCTAAAAAATCTTTTATGCGAACACTCAGGCTCCGATCCTTTGATGATAAAACTAAAAGATGATGTTGGTGACGTAAAAATTCTTACAGCTTCAATGTTCTGGGTAAATTCAACAAACACTCTTGTCAGCATGTTGAAGAATAAATTCAATGATCGTATAAATATAAACGTTCGATCTCTTGATGCTCAAGAAGAACCAGCTGAGGTAGCTTAAATTGGAGAATATTTCATTTTCTGGAAAAATTAAATTTGTAAATCCGGAATCTTACAAAAATTTTGTCGGATATAGAAACGAAATAAATAATTTAAAACACAATTGCGGTAACAAAAAATTTACACACTTAATACAACATGATAAAGATTTTTTTGTAATTACAACAAAATATTCGCATGCCCTAAAAAGGGATTTCGTGGGGGAAAACAGTACATCATTCATACTTCCATCTCCTACTCCAGAATTAATTAAGAGGCTTATAAAAGAGCATATTCTACATATTAAGAATTGGAAATCAGAAATAGATCAAGCACCAGCTCTTAGTATAAAGAAATTGGAAATACCCCAAAAAGAGAGTTTTTGGAATAAATTTTTAAAAATATTCAAAAATAAATAAAAAAGACTTGCAAAAAAAAATTTAGCATGTATGATTAATAAGTACCCAATGCGGGGGTAATTCAGTGGTAGAATGCCTCCTTGCCAAGGAGGATGTCGCGAGTTCGAGCCTCGTCTCCCGCTCCATAAAAAAGAGTCTGATTTTCAGGCTCTTTTTTATTTTGTTGATTTATAATTTTTAACATTTGCTAACATTAATAAAAAAACTATATAATTAGAATTATGGAATTTATTAACAAAGAGAATATCAATAACTATCTGAGCTCCAGAATTCCAACACTTTTAATAATATTTATTATGATAAATATTATATCAGATATTCCGTCAGAAAATATAATTAGCGATATATTATCACATTTTCAAATACAATATTTATTCATCAGCTTATTTTTTATTTTACTCACTAGTTATTTATCACTAATAAATAAGAAATTTCTTATATATTTATTTTTATCTATAACTATTTTAGGAATAAAAATCTTTAATATTTCTCCGATAAATTTTACAAATATACCTAATACAAATAATTCACAAGCTATAAAAATAGGTTTATTTAACGTACTAACTTCAAACACAAATTATCAAGGCTTGATAAATGAAACAGAAGAACAAAATCCTGACATAATTATATTGCAAGAAATTGATGATTTATGGATAAATAATTTAAAGCCATTAAATAAGAAATACAAATATAATATTAAACATATCAGATACGACAATTTTGGGATTGCAATGTTTTCTAAACTCCCAATTATAGATTACCAAATCGAAAAATGGACCGGATATGAAATCCCAGTAATTAAAGCAAAACTCAAACTAAAAAATAAAGATATTCTATTATACGCAATACATACTCTACCTCCAGTAAGCAACGAATATCTAAAAACAAGAAATGAAATGCTAAAAGAAATAAACACCATATCTAACTCCAATAAAGAAAAAATAATAATTGCAGGAGATCTTAACACAACAAGATATTCACATGCTTATAAAAAATATATATTGAACTCTAACTTATATGATATTCAGACGAATTCAAATAATATTCACGGAACTTGGAATGCAAAGCATCCAAGTTTTATGCGAATATCACTTGATCATGTTCTTGTGTCAAAAGATATTAATGGAACCGATTTTAATATCGGAAAAGATTTTGGGAGCGATCATTTGCCGATTTTTGTTAAAATCATGCCTTAATGATAAATAAATGTTAAATTTAAACAATAAAAATAGCAAAAAAATTTTTTCATGATTTTTCAAACGAAAAAGGCGGTAAAAATGAAAATACAAAACAACAATTCACACACACATTTCGGACAATTATATGTAACATCAAAAGAAGCTCAAAAGCTTTTAAAAAAAGCTGATCGAGCAATAAAAGCTTCTAACGCAAACTTTATAAACACAAACATCCCAGAAGGGCACAAAAGACCATTATGGTCAGTTCTTTCAGATGTTATTGGCAAAAGGCAAAAAGAAAATCCAAACAATATTCTCGTGGATATTGCAAGTAAAACTAAAAAACTTATATCAATAAAAACAGTTGACAGACAAGGATTTACTATTAGTAAGTATGAAGTTAATCCTTTTCCAAACGCTGGCAGCCATAACGAAATATTTCCAACCGATGACTTATACCAAAGATATTATCATAGCTTCGATCAAAAAGTATATGGCAAATCGGAACTTTATGATGTGATGGATAGAGCTGAATATGAAGTAGATCAACTATATCAAAAACAATTATCTGAGACTCCAGATATTCAAATCAGCATAAGAGAACTACCTAAACAAAAATCCGAGAAAAAGTCACCGTTAATCATCCTAAACCCCAAAAGAGTTGAAAAATCAAGAAAAAAAATAATTGCACACACTCAAAGGCCATTTGAGAACTTACGCAAATTAATTGACTTATCCGACAAAACGGAAAAACTAAAACCTAAAAATAAAGAAAAAATGCCAAGAAAAATAAAAAAAGAATTAAATAAAATGATATAGAATTTTTTGCCTAATGCGTAAATAAATCTATACTGTTGACATGAACTTTATTATTATCAAAGACGAAATAAAAAAAGAGTATTACGTTTTAAATACTCCTTTTTTGCCTGAATTTTATTCAATCATAAAACGCAAAAGCAGCAATCGATATAAATTAAAAGTTTTTGAAAATAACTATACTCAAAGAGTTTTAAAACTTTTTTATATAAAATTTTTACTTACTCAAAAATACAGATACAGAAAAAATATTTTGAAAGAATTTTTAAGCTGTATTGAATAAACTACCATTTTTTAAATATAAAAAATACCGCAAGAATTATAAATAAGAACCCGACAAGATAGTTCCAACGAAATTCTTCTTTTAAATAAAGTACTGAAAATATACTAAACACAACCAATGTAATAACTTCTTGCATGGTTTTCAACTGTGCAGCAGAAAAAAACTCATGCCCAATTCTGTTAGCCGGGACTTGAAAACAATATTCAAAAAAAGCAATTCCCCAACTCACAAGTATCACAAGTAATATTGGTGCTGCCTTGAATTTCAAATGCCCATACCAAGCGAAAGTCATAAATACATTTGATATTGTAAGAAGCAAAATCGGTGCAATTTGTCTAATCATAAGACCTCCAGCTAATTTTATTTACAAAAAAATTATACAACAAAAGAAAATGCTTGACAGTAAACTTTTTTCTTAATAGAATAAATCATGTACCCGCCGACTTGGCTCAATGGTAGAGCAACGGTTTTGTAAACCGTAGGTTGTAGGTTCGATTCCTATAGTCGGCATTTTTTTTGAAAA
>CALVAU010000083.1 GCA_944325615.1 Candidatus Gastranaerophilales bacterium
GGCAGCACAAGCCGTCGGGGTGAAGGAAAGAATTGGAACACATACGCTAAGAAAGACTTTTGGATATCATCACTATAAAAAATATAATGATATAGTACTCCTGCAAAAAATCTTTAACCACTCCTCGCCCTCAGTAACACTCCGTTATATTGGCATCGAGCAAGACACGATCGATGAAAGCTATATGAATTTTTATTTATAGAAATACATATTATTAGGTTGAGATATTGGTCAGTGAAGTTTGAGAGAGTTCTCCGACTTTTTACATTTCGAGTGAAAATTTTCAAAACTTACAGATAGTTCATTCTAAAAATTACTGAGGCTTTTTTAATAAGTTATGTTTTTGTGTGTGTTTTAATGTTAAAATTTACTTATAAATAACTTTAAAAATTTTGCTCCAGCAATAGATAATAATTTGGTGTATATAAAAGAAAAGCAAAATAAATAAAAACTCAATTCAAAAAGTTTAAACAAGAATAGAAAAATACTTAAAGGAATATATGAAAAGGGAGTTCTTATTTTGGATCAAAAATTATTTGAAGAAATTAAAGATTTGTTTTATGAATTTGGAAACATTGAACCTCCAAACATGGAATGCATAAGCACTGATAATTTGCGTGACGAAATAAAAAAACTTTTTGTAGTTGCTTTGCAAAACTTTGATAATGAAATGTTCGCTGAAAAGGCATACTGTGTAAAACAATTGATTCGTCCAAATTCTTTATTTCAATATAGAAAGTTTGATATTGATGGTTATTCTCTTAAAGCATTAGAAAACAACTATGTCTGGCTATCCGCACCAAGCAATTTTAACGATCCATATGATTGTTCTGCTTGCTTTGACTTTGACAAGATGGCTGCAGCATATTTTTTAAATAATAATAAGAATAGTAAAAATCCTAAAGTTCAAAAATTAATAGAAGATTTAAAAAATGGCAAAAGTTTTTTTGAAGAAGATTATCAAAATCCGTTTTTGAATCAGTTAAATGATTCTTTAAAAGACGAAAGTCAAAAAAAATTTTACGAATACACAGACAAATTTAGGAATAAAGGCAAAATAGGTTGTTTTTCAGAAACCAATAAAAATATATTAATGTGGTCTCATTATGCAGAAAAGCATACTGGGTTTTGTGTTGAATATAATATAAAAGGGATACCTTTAGATAGTGATTTCAATATGAATATTTTCCCTGTTATATATAGCGAGAAACCGCTTGATTTAAGCAAAGCTCTCATTAATAAAAGAGAAGATATTTTCGGACAAATTTTATACTTAGTCAAATCCATTGACTGGAAATATGAAAAAGAATGGAGATACATAGGTGAAACAGCAGCCAATAATGAATATATAATGCCAGTAAAGCCAAAGTGTGTGTATTTAGGAACAATGATAACCGAAGAAAATGAAAACAGCATTAAAGAAATTACTAATAAGCTGGGTGTTGATTGCAAAAAGATGCAAATTAAGCCATATTCATTTGAATTGGAAGAGAAGGACTAAAATTTATATAAGTTCTAGATTATATTAATGAAAAAGTTTGTAGTATGAGTAAATATTTTAAAATATCTTATTTAAACATCATCTACAGTTTATTTTCATATTTCTGTTAAAAATTCTCCGACAGTTTGCATGCGAATTCCCTTTCAAAGATATTGATAAATGTGTTTTGGCTTATTAAGAATTGTAAATACGAATTTAAAAAGCCATGAATATTGCTGCAAAAGGAATGTAAGTATTTTATTATATAACTTTGGTATTATAATACCAAAGTTACAGTTGCAAATATTTTTATCGTGCTGTATTATATAATTGTGAAACAATCATGGAGAAATCTCATGAAAAATACAAATTCAGACATATTTAAAAATTTAAGTTTTCTCAGAGGAATTATTCCTGCTGAAAATCTTGCGACTGCACTTTTTGTAGCGTTAAAAGTAAAAAAAGAAGCAAATAAACCGGACAATATAAATGAAGCTTTATATGATTGTTCGCAGTTTATTTGCAATAAATACAATTGTAATAATGTTTTTGAAAACAAAAATGTATTCCTAAACTTCTATCAGACAGTCAGTTCAATGGGATTAGATTGGATAGACATACTTAATATTGATACCGGCAAATTTGGTCATATGCAAATACCTAACTCCGTTGGAAATTTATTGCTTGATAGAGTATGTGATAACATTTCAAACGTATTAATTAAAGATGGCGAAAAGTTTTCCTCAACTCTAAAAGATATTGTCGATAAAAACAAAAACTGTGCATATCTAATTACGACTACTCAAGTATTATATTTTGAGGTATTAAAAGAAATATTTGCAGGATACCAAAATGTTGAAATTATGCAAGTTGGAATGAATGATTTTGAATTCACATCTCAAAAATTTGATTTAATACTTTCCCTGCCTCCTTTTGGAGTAAGAATGATGGTTGAACAGCAAAGAGATTTTATATGCAGAGAGTATGAATTAGCATCTACAGAGAGTTTGTTATACCACTTATCATTTACAGGGAAACTGGTTACCATTCTCCCTGCACGCATAACCTTTGCAACCGGCCGAGTTGAAGAATTGCGTAATTTTATTCAAAAAATGTATAAAATTGAGGAAATATCAGAGTTACCTACCGGAATATTCAGTTCAACTGCAATAAAAACTTATTTATTCACAATAGCTTCAGGTATGACTGATGATGTAACCATTAGACGATACAAGAAGGTTGTTGATAAAAAATCAAAGGAAGTTTCAATTAAATTGGAAGACGAAACCTTTGTGATGAGCACTGAACTAGAGGACTTTGGCGATTGGAATATTGATAAAATATTTGCAAGACAAGATGATGACTGGCAAAATTTTCAAAATTCAAACACAAAAAGAGTTACTTTGAGTGATATTGGAACTTCGTTTAGAGGCAAAGTTGTTAATTCTAAAGATGAAACTGGTGCTATCGGGGTTGTAAATATTGCAAATATAAAAGAATTTGATATCGATTATAATTCATTGTATCACCTTGATACTGACGAACGTAAGATCTCAAATTATATATTAGAAGACGGTGATATTTTAATTCCAGCACGAGGGACAACAATTAAAACAGCTGTGTTTAAAGTACAGCAATATCCTTGTATAGCATCATCTAATCTCATTGTAATCAGAGTTAACCAAAATCAGATTTTACCGGTATATCTTAAAATATTTTTAGATAGCCCATTAGGTGTAAAACAAATTAAAGGGTTGCAGCAAGGTACAACATTAATGAATATAAGTTATAAAGATATTATGTCTGTAGAAATTCCGATGATTCCATTAGAAGAGCAAAAAGTAATATCGGAAGAGTATGAAAAAGAATTATCTTTATATCAGAATACTATTAGTGCTGCCAACGATAGATGGCAAAACGTAATCAGAGAATTACAAAACAAATTTTAGGAGTAAGGAATGGCAACTAAAATAGAAGAAGAAATGACAAGCCAAGAAGAATTATTTAATCATTTATATGAGGCCTGCAATATATTGAGAGGTCCAATCAACCAGGATGAGTTTAAAAGTTATGTGACTCCTATTCTGTTTTTCAAAAGAATTTCGGATGTTTATGATGAAGAAATTCAAGATGCACT
>CALVAU010000084.1 GCA_944325615.1 Candidatus Gastranaerophilales bacterium
GCATTGGTTGTTCGCAGGGACAAGCCGCCATTGCTTGATTCAAGGAACACGTTGCTATTCCAACGGCAATTGCAGCTGCCACAGTAAGTTTTTTAATAGTCATTTTTACCTCCTTGTGTTTATAGGGCTTTTGCTTTGAAAAACCCCAAAAGTTTCTTTAAAAAACAAACTTATACCTGATTATGTACGTTATTGCTCAAATCTCGCATTACCGTTTTTGGTAATTCATAAAGGTAATTTGTTTTTAGTTATAAGGAGATATCAATAATTATTAATTATTATTTTTTAAAGTTTAAAATAAAAAATTCTTATCAATATAAGATATTATATAATTATATCGTTCTATATTATTTTGAAACCACCAACCGATTAGAGTTTCAAAAGCTGTTGCTTGACGGTATTCTGCTTGATTGGAACGTCTGCCGATTGGGATGGGTAAATTCCTTCCACGTCTTGAAATCTCTTTTTCTTCTTCTGTTAAAATTTCTTCTAATTTATTTAGCAGCAAGGCTTGAAAATTGCCTTTAACTTTATCTGTTGTTAGCTTGTGAAGTTTTTGAGAATTGTTTGTCATCAATATAGTTTTTTTTCTTATATGCAATTCCCATAAGGCGTCTCCAAGGTATGCGTAATTTCTTAAGTTCATTTCATCCATATATTCAGTTTACAACAAATATATTGAAAAAAAGTTTCCTCTATGCGAAAATCCAAATATTGATGAGGGAGAATTTTTATGAAAAAAATTTTATCAGCAATAGTTTTTATTTTCTTAATTCAAAATATTGTTTCAGCAGAAATGATAATGCCATCACAGAGTATAGAAAATGAAGTTTTGGAAGTAGAACGCCCGAGTCAAGCGTATAATATGATGTTCAGAATAAAAAAAGACAGAAACACAATTTATAATGTCTTAAACTTAACTCCTTCTCAAATAAACAAGATGACAGAAATTGAACATGAAAGATATAAAGAAATTGTACCTGTTGTAGAATGTTTAATGCAAACAAAAGGTGAAATTAAAAAATTAAAAGAACAAGGGGCTTCAAAGAGTCAAATAGCTGCAGCTTGTAGAGAAATGGAAAAACAAGAAAAACAAATTCGAAAAATTAGCAGCAAATATGACAAACAATTTGAAAAAATATTGAATCATGAACAAAAAAATAAATATGATATGATTCAAAAGTTGCGTTATGAAGATTTAAAAAAACTAAAAAAAATAGATCAATATGGAAGAAAAGATTCTGATTTGAGACCATTTGGTTGTAAAATAAGCCAGCCTGCGTATATGGAAGAATTGGAAGAACAGCGTTCTTTTAAAAACAAGTGCAAAAATTTATTTAAAAAAGATTAGCTTGTCTGATATTGTAAAATTTGATACAATTCTTTTATGAATGATGTAATAGAAAGTTTAAAAGAAATCGGATTAAACAGCTACGAGGCAAAAGTCTATATAGCTCTGTTAAAAAAATATCCTGCAACAGGCTATGAAGTGAGCAAATTAGCTGATATTCCGCAATCAAGAGCTTATGATACTCTAAAAGCACTTGAAAATTCTCAAATTGTAATGAGTTCAAATACAAAACCAACTACATATACTCCGATTCGTCCGAAAGAACTTACGAAACGTTATAAAAGAAAAATAAATTCAACACTGGATTTTCTAGAAAAAAAACTTCCGAATGTCAAAGAAGATTATACAGAACCGATTTTGACTGTTAGTGGAAACAAAGAAATTAGAGAAAAAGTTATTGAAATAATTAAAAATGCAAAAAAAGAAATTTATCTTGAAATTTGGTCTCAGGATTTTAAGTATATCGAAAATGATTTATTAGACAGTTATAATCGTGGTTTGGATATAAAAATAGTCGGGTATGACAATTTTGATTGTATGTTCGGTACGGTATTCAGACATTCAAATGCTAAAGAAATAGAGCACTCTCTCGGTGGAAGGATGATTTTTATTACAGCCGATGATAAAGAAGCTCTTTTTGGTAAAATTGAATCTAAAAAACACGATAATATCACATCTATTTGGACAAAAAATGAAGATATTGTATTCTTGATAAAAGAATTTATTGTGCATGATATGTATTTGATAGATATAGAAGGTCAATTCCCTGAACAGTTAAAATATTTTTATGGTAAAGGACTAAAACGTTTGAAAGATAAAGTTTTAAACCCAAATTCCGAATATCGTATTCATTAAATTAAACCATTTCTTTCTTTACAAAAATTAATAATCTGATATAATACGGAAAAAGGAAGGAGATTTATATGAAAAAAATAATATTGTCAGTATTTTTAATCGGAATATTTTGTGCATTCAGTTTTGCAGATAAAGCAATTTCTGCACAACAGACATCAGGAACTGGATCAGGTAAAGTAACAAAAGCACAATTAGATAAAATGGCGATGTCAATGCTAAAAGCTGCAGAAAAACGTGATAATAAAAGTATGCAGTCTTATTTTAAAGAAATGTTGGCTAGTGGTGTAGAAACTGTTTATCAACCACAAATCATAGCGAAAAAAACTCCGCAATGCCCTCCGATAAAATTGGATTTGAATGGAAGGAAATTACAAGGAAGTCTTTGTGCAAGAACAGGATATGTTTATAACGGCAAAGAATATTGGGTAGGATATTGCAATAAGTAAAATGGCGAAACCTAAACAAACAATAATGGCGCAGTTTTTCTGCGCCATTTTAAATGAAAAATTTTTAAATCGGTAAATCCTAAAAAATAATATTTGAAAATGAATAAATAAAATTTAACAAATTTTTACTTTAAAAATAAATGTTGTGGCATTATAATGAAAATATCTTGAGGAAATAATATTTTTTGAACAGGGGACAGTAAAGATGGATGGTTACTATAGTTTCGAGCTTATAACAGGACCTATGAGCTGCGGAAAAACAGAAGAACTTTTAAGAAGAGTAAGACGTTGCATAATTGCAAAGAAAAAAGTTAAAGTGATTTCACCTGACGTTGATACACGTACAAAAGGTGATTATATTGAATCAAGAAACGGTTTATGGCTTGATGCAATAAAAGTAAAGCATTCCATCCAGATTTTGAGCATTGTAAAACCTGAAGATGAAGTTGTTGCAATAGATGAATTACAATTTTTTGACAGCAACATTACAAAAGTAGTATCCAAATTAATGGAAGAAGGTAAAAAAGTTATCGGAACAGGTTTGGAATTGGATTTTAAAGCTGAACCGTTCGGACAAATGCCTCAATTGTTATGTTTAGCAACAACAGTTGATAAGTTGCATGCGGTTTGTATGAAATGCGGTTGTGAGCATGCAACCCGTACTCAAAGGCTTATTGACGGCAAGCCTGCTGATAAGAGTTCTCCTTTGATTATGATTGGCGGGGATGAAACTTATGAAGCAAGATGTGTAAAATGCTATGAATTGCCTGATAAAAATCATGATAAGGTAAAATCTGCATTAAATGTTTTGCCGTTCAGTCATAGATAAAAAAGGCAATCTAAGTCTTCAATTAAATAAATGATGATTTTTTTTGAAAAAACATTATAATTTTGGTATGAAGAAGTCTTTAATTTTGATGCTGGCTTTAATATTTTCAACCTCAAATGCTTTTGCTTTTTTCGGGAAAGATGAAAAAATTGATACCGAAGGCAAAGGCTATCTTGGTACGCTTCCTAATATCACAAAACAATATGAAACGACAGAGCCTGCTCAAGGAACTCCAATTTTTGATAAAACACAACAATTTCACAGTTCAAATGAATTGAAACCTATTCCAAGAGAAGATCCTTCTTTTGTCAATATAATTCTAAAACCGAACAAAACAAGTGAATATGTCAATGATTTGAACGAGTTTATATTAATGCTTGAAAAACTTTATGATTCTATTGAAAATAGAGAAGATGTTCAAAAATTTGCGGCAAAAGTCTATTTTTTCAATAAAAATGCCGATTATTTCCGAGATAAATACGCAAACAAACCTGAGAGTTATTTTATCAGTTATCAAAAACTTTTAGAACTAAGTTTGAGAGCAAATACAATTTCAAATCTTCGAGTTGAAGCTGAAAAATACAAAGCTTACCTTGCTTATTCAAGTACAGGCAAAATCTATAATTCAGAAAATATCGATCAACAGCTTGAATATCTAAAAAATGAAATTGAATCGGTACTAGTTGTCCTAAAAGAAGCTGAATAAATTATTCTTTATACATAAGAAACTTGTATTCAAAAGATTTTTTTTCAAAGAAATTTAAACAGATTTTATCAAGATTATCTCTTTGTTTTGTTTGAAAATTCAATGGATCTTTTTCTGAATTCAGATGTAAGTAAAAATCGTAAGCAAAAATTACATCTCTGTCTTTGACATCTTTTTTGTTTATTGCTTCAATATTACATTGAATAACTTCATTAATTTTGAACTCTTTTTCTTTTATATTTTCACCAAAAGCATTTTGTTCTTGATATATACAGGCAGAATCATCTTTATTGCAAGAAATAATTGCATAATTTTTATTTGAGATGTCTTTTATAAGTATTCCTGCAACGAGAGCTATTATTACAATAACTGTAACTATTATTATATTTCTTACCATTAATTTAATCCCCATTTTTGTTGTAATCTGGTTAATTTACCGGTTCTGGCATATTCTTTTAAGAAGAAATTTGTATATTGACGCAAAGATTCAGTATCTTTTCCTTTTCTGAATGCAATAGCGTAAGGTTCTACAGAATATCTTCCGGGTAAAAGTTTAAAATATTTATCTCTATATATATAATCCAAAAGTATTGAGTCATCTGCTATTAGAGCAACGGCCAAGCCGTCTTTTAAGGCTTTTACAGCATCATCATAATTTTTGTATCCCATAATAGTAGAATCTGGCAGTTCGTTTCTTACATTAATTTCACTTGTTGAGCCATATACAATGATAATTCTTTGCCCATTTAATTCTTTTAATGTTGTTATTTTGCTCCAATGTGGAATCATAACTGCTTGACCTGATTCATAGTATGGTAGTGAAAAATCCATTATTTTAGAACGGTTTTTTGTGATTGACATTGTAGCGATAAGACAATCTACTTTGCCTGAATTTAAGTATGCTATACGGTTTTGTGCAGTAACAGGAACATATTCTACGGCATTTGCGTATCTGTTTACAAGATAAAGAGCCAATTCTGATCCCAAATCGACATCAAAACCATAGTTGTAACCGTCTTCACCAATAAAACCGAAAGGCTTAGCATCTGTTCTGACACCTACAATTAATTTTTTGCGTTTTAATACGGCATTGAGTGTGCCCGGAGTGTTGTCTTTTTGTCCGCAACCACAAAGACAAAGCGTCATAAACAAAAATGTGCAAATTATTTTTTTGTACATAAACTATCCTTCTTATTTATAAAATAATAATGTAGCAGACAGCAAAAGTCAATAATTTAAAGGTTTGACATATAAAAAGCTCCCGTTTGCGGGAGCTTTAAATCTATGATTCTACATATTCACGTAATCTTTTACTTCTGTTTGGATGACGCAATTTTCTTAAAGCTTTAGCTTCAATTTGTCTGATACGTTCACGAGTTACGCCAAATAACTGTCCTACTTCTTCTAAAGTTCTTTGACGACCGTCATCCATACCAAAACGAAGTCTTAAAACATCACGTTCTCTTGGGGATAATGTACATAACACTTCCGCCAAATCTTCACGTAAAAGTTCGCTTGCAACAGTTTTGATAGGTGCATCTGCTTCTTTATCTTCAATAAAATCACCCAATCTGCTGTCTTCTTCTTTTCCGATTGGAGTTTCCAATGAAAGAGGTTCTTGTGCAATTTTAATGATTTCACGAAGTTTTGGAATTGATACATTCATTTCTATTGCCAATTCATCTTCGGTTGGTTTTCTTGATAATTCTTGTGCCAAACGGCGAGTTACTTTTTTAAGTTTGTTAATAGTTTCTACCATATGTACAGGAATACGAATTGTTCTTGCTTGGTCTGCGATAGCTCTTGTAATAGCTTGTCTTATCCACCAAGTTGCATAAGTAGAAAATTTAAAACCGCGTTCGTGATCAAATTTTTCTGCTGCTCTGATAAGGCCCAAGTTTCCTTCTTGGATTAAGTCTAAGAAAAGCATACCTCTGCCGACATATTTTTTAGCAATAGATACAACTAAACGCAAGTTTGCTTGAACGAGTTTTCTTTTTGCTATAGCACCTGGTGTTCCGCCTTCAAGAATTTTTCTTGCAAGTTCTATTTCTTCATTTGCAGAAAGCAATTTTATTCTTCCGATTTCTCTTAAATAAAGTCTTACCGGATCATCAACAGCAATTCCTTTCGGCAATTCAAAGTCGTTCGGATTTTCTTCTTCTGTTGAATTCATCATGTAGATATCATCAAGATTCGTTTTATGGTCGATTTTTGCTGTAACAATATCTTCAATATTATCTGTGCTGATATCCATATTCATGTAATTTACATCATCATGTTCATTGTCAAGTGAAGAATCCTCATCAATGTCAGGTATGTTTAGGCTATCATCATCTAAAATACTAACAATTGAGGAGTTTGATTGTCTTTTTTTAGTCATTAATTTTCTCCGAATTTAATCTTTTATTTATCTTATCTCTTAGCTGCATTTGTATTTTTAGGGCTTCCGTATCATCATCCACAGCATTAATATATAATTTCCGTAATTGTTCTTTTTCTTTTTCCCTCTGACATTGTATTATTTTATTTTTATTTTCCTCTATCACTGTTTGAAAGTCTTTGGGATCTAAATTATTGAAGGTTTCCGAAATACTTATTAAATTGGTCAAAACTTCTTGTACATCTGGATTTTGACAGTATTCCGTATATAAATTTTCAATTAATTCCTTTACATTATTTACGGTACATATTAATTTGTCAATTGTAGATTTTACATTTATTAACGTTTGGTCGGTAAATGCAGTATCGCCAATCATTTCGTTTATTTGAGAAAATGAAAAATGATTGTCGGTTACAAAAAAAACACTCAATAAATTTTTTTGCGCTTTTTCTAAAACTGTTACATTTTTTGTTACAATCTTAGTAATTTGTTGAGGTTCTTCTGAAGAATCGTTTAGTTGAGAGGTTTTGAATTTTTGAATTTCGGCATTCAGAGCTTTCTCATCAATATTGAGTGCTGTGGATACCATTTTTATATATTCTGTTCTTACAATATCATTATTAATTTCTTTCAAAATCGGAATGATATCTTTTACAAATCTTGTTTTATCAAGAGGTGTTTTTATTTGGTTCTTGTGTTTTAAAATGCTGTTTAATTGAAAATCGATTAAAAGCGGAGCATTTGCAACAATTTGTTTAAAAGAATCAGCACCGATTGTTCTTATAAATTCATCGGGATCTTTACCTTCAGGCGGGCAAATTACTCGGATTTCGCAGGCATATTTGTCGTTTGATGTAGAAATATAGCTTTCATCAAATTGTTTTATATTTCCAAGTCCAGAGAAGGCTTCTTTAATAATTTCAGCACCTCGATTTGTTGCTTTTTGTCCTGCACTGTCGGTATCAAATGAAAGATAAATTCTTCTTGATTTTGAATATCTTGATAGCAGTTTTACGTGATCTGATGTAAGTGCAGTCCCGCAAGCTGCGACAGCATTTTCAATCCCGTGTGCTTGGGCTGAAATTACATCAAAATACCCTTCCATCAAAATGACGCCGTCTTCTTCTTTTATTGCATCTCTGGCTGTATAAAGCCCGTATAATACTTTACTTTTGTTGTAAATCATTGAGTCAGAAGAGTTTAAATATTTTGGTTGTCCGTCTTTTTCCATTGTTCTTGCACCAAAGGCAACGAAATCACCAAGTTCATTTTGGATAGGAATAATAATACGGTTTCTGAAACGGTCGATAAATTTTCCTGATTCTTTACTAGGTATTATTAATCCCGCTTTTTCCAAAACTTCGTCTGAAAAATCTTTTTTCAAAATATCATATAGGGTAGAAAAAGATTTTGGGGCGACACCGAGTGAATATTTTTTTATGATATCACGTGAAATTCCTCTTTCGTTTAAATATGCAAAAGCAGTGTTAATTTCTGGATTTTTGTGGTTAAGCAGCATATCATTATAAAATTCTGTTGCAGCTTGAGTTGCTTTGAGCATATTTTTTTTCAAATCTTTTGATTCTGTTTTGTCGAATTTCTTCGGAACTTCAAGCCCAAATTGCTCGGCAAGATCCATAATCATCGGGAAAAATTCAAGGTTTTGGGTTTTTTGGATAAAAGAAAGAGCATCCCCGCCAGCTCCGCAGCTAAAACATTTGTAAATGCCAAGCTTTGGATTTACTGAAAAAGATGGGGTTTTTTCTTTGTGAAAAGGACACAATCCCCAATAATGACTTCCTTGTTTTTTCAAGATGACTTGTTTTGAAACAACTTCCACAATATCAAGTCTGTCTTTTATTTGAGCTATTAATTCCTGAAATGATTCTGCCATATTCTCACCGTAATTACATTTTATCATCAATAAATTTATAAGCAAAAAAAGATTGCCCGATAGGGTAATTGTTAAGTATAAATTAATATATATTATGGATATGAGATGCAAGAGCTAATTAATAATGCGGGTAATGAAAAGTTAATTTTTGTAGAGAGCTTAAAGGATTTAGAGAGCATAAACGGTCTTTCCAAAAAACAGCTTTGTATAGCAAAGACCAATTTTAAGGACTTGTATCTGGTAAAAAAGATAAACAAAAAATATCCAAATCTTGAAATTTGGCTTACTTCGACAGATATATCAAGAAAAAATATATTGCTTGCAAATTCCAGCGGTGTAAAAAATATTGTGCCTTATCCGGTAGATATCAGGCTGATTCAAAATTATTTTCAAAAACAAAATAAAACAGAGTCTTTGACATCTGAAATTCCGAATTATAAATCTTTAAAAGGTTTAAAAGTTATGATTGTCGATGACAATCAAATGAACATTGATTTGTTGGTAGAAACTTTATCAGTATTGGATTTGGATGTAAAGACTTTTTTAAAACCTATTGAGGCAAGCAAAATTGTGGGTAGTGAAAAATTTGATTTATTTTTGCTTGATATAATGATGCCAGATATGTCAGGGTTTGAGCTTGCAAATATCATCAAGCGTACGAAAATAAATTCTGATACCCCGATAATGTTTATTTCGGCATTGTCGGATGCAGAAAATAAGATTATGGGCTATAATGTCGGCTCGTGCGCTTATATTGAAAAACCTTTTGATGTCGCGGTTGTGCGTTCTCAAATTTATAATATGTTGAAGACAAAGTCTTTGCAGGATGCCCTGAACGATAAAAAAGAAACTTTTCTTGTAATGGTAACTCATGATTTGAAAACTCCTATTTATGCAGAAATTTGTGCGTTGGAGCTTTTGAACAAAAACAGGGATAAAATGGATGGTATGCAAACAGAAATTTTATCCGATATTTTGAGTGCTGCAAAGTATATGAAAAATTTAGTTGAAAATATTACACAAAAATATAAAGTCGAAAGTGAAAATCTAGTTTTGCAAAAAAGTCAATGTTCTTTAAAAGATATTGTAATCAGTTGTATTGAAGATACAAAATATCTTTTTGAAGAAAAGGGTATGAAATATATTTTGAATTGCTCTGCAAAAAATCTTTTTGCAAATATGGATGAACTGGAAATCAAACGGGTTGTCCATAACCTTATAATCAATACGATAGAACATGGAATCTCTAAGTCAAAAGTGATTATGGATATCAAAGAAAGCGAAAGATTTTTAATTTTTTCGATTACAAATTTCGGTATAGGTTTGGAAATTAAAAATCCAGATGATATATTTTTAAAATATGTAAGTTATGCCGATAAACATAAAAAAGTAGCTTCCGGACTCGGACTTTATATAGCGAAAAAAATAATTGATGCTCATGGCGGCAAAATAAAAGTCGAGAGTGAAATAAATAAATATGTAAAGTTCACTTTTTCAATTCCACGATAAAATTTTCTTTACAAAGCTTGAAAAAACTTGAAAAAAAGAGTAAATTCATAATGTATGAACGTACAAATTTTATCGCAATATCTTGAGTTTCTCGAAATTGAAAAAGGTCTTTCTGCAAATACTATTGATGCATACAGAAGAGATTTGACGGATTTTCTTGACTTCTGTGCATCAAAAGGAGCTGAAGAGCTAAATGATATTGAACGCAGTCATATAAACGGCTATATTTTAAAGCTTCACGATGAAAAATATACTCCGACAAGTGTTATGCGAAAAACAGCCTCTTTGAGAGGTTTTTTCAAATGGCTTTGTGCAAATGAAATTTGTCAAAAAAATCCTGCCCTGACACTTGAACAGCCTAAAATCCCCAAAAAACTTCCGAAAGTTATGACGATTGATGAAATCAATACGATTTTATCTCAAGATCTTACCAAAAGAGAAAAAGTTATACTTGAATTGTTGTATGGATGCGGATTAAGGGTATCAGAGCTTGTGAATTTAAAAATTAATGATATTGATATTTCTGCTAAGTATCTTCAATGTACCGGAAAAGGTTCTAAAGAAAGAATCGTGCCAATTGGCTCAAAAGCTCTAAAAGCGATAAAAGCTTATGAAAAAGAACGTGATTTTATTTTGCAAAAAAATAGACAAACGTCTAAAATTTTGCTTATAAACGAAGACGGGAAAAATATTACAAGACAAGACGTATATACCTTTATACACAAGCAGGGAGAAAAAATTCATAAATCAATTTCACCACATACACTAAGACACAGTTTTGCGACGCACTTGCTTGAAAACGGTGCTGATTTGAGAGTAGTACAGGAGCTTTTAGGTCATAGTGATGTATCAACAACCCAGTTATATACTCATATAAGTAAAAAGAGATTGAAAGAAGTTTATTTTGCAATCAACGGTTGACCATGCTAGGATTGAGCTATGTTAGACGTCTTTGTAACAGGTTCAGAAAGCAGTAGATTAGGGAAAAGATTAATAACAGCAGGACTTACAGCTACAATGCAGAGTCTAGGGTATTCAACCGGTGTGTACGTGCCGGTGCAAATCGGTGCTGTTGAAAACAAAGGTTATATCGAAGCACCTGATCTTGTATATGTCAAAAGAATTGATAAAAACGTCAAAACATATTGCAGTTATCTTCTTCGTGATGACGATGTCCCGTTAATTGCAGCTGCAAAAGAAAAAATCACAATTCAAAAAGATACTATTTTAGAGGATTATAAAAGTATATGTAATGAGTTTGACTGCTTTTTTGCTCTTGGTACAAAAGGTCTTGCAACACCTGTCGGGTATAATTATCTTGAAATAGATGTGGTAAAAATGCTTGAGTTACCTGTGCTTTTTGTTATTTCACCTTATACCCCGATAAACGATATTCTCGTAATGATAAATCATGCGGTTGTGCAAAATGTAAAAATAAGCGGAGTTATTTTATACGATTGTCCCTACCGTACGGAAGACCAAAATATGAAAAATCTGCCGAAATTAATTGAAAAATATACAAATACCTCAGTTGTCGGAGCTTTTCCAAAAATTAAAAATATATATGAACTCACGCCTGGGGATTTGATTTCTTACGTACTTTCCGGTGTTAATTTAGAGCGATTGTATAATGTAAAAATTGCTAAATTAAATTTTTAGATCAAAATCATCTTTTTAAAGGATTAAAAAAACAGTTTTACCGTTTAAAATTTAGTTAACGGGTAGGTAGTAACTTTTTTAGTGTGGGGGGAAAGTCGTATGGAAAAGATGGAAATATCTGAAAAATCCGCATTTCAGCCCCAAACCAACGGGGAAATTTCAAATTCAATAACAAAAGCTTGGACTGAACAGGCAATGGAATGTTATTCAATTAAATGTGATTGCAGCAGGTGCTCTTTATCTAAAGGGAATTATTCTTTTGTCTGTCAAATGCCTAAAGTTATTGATATTTTAATCAAATTTGTCGGAAAACCAGCAGCAACTCCTTTATGAATAATCCTTCTTGAATTTTGTAAAATTTAGCGGGGCAACCCCGCTTTTTTATTTGCTAAAAAATATGTTTCATGTAAAATGAAATACGGAATAGTTATATATGAGAATAGTTATATTATTAATATCATTGATAGTTTTTACTCTGCCTGTGCATGCAGAAGTAAAAAGGGTATCTCTTGATGAAGCGGTTCAGCTTACATTGAGAAATAACCTTGATTTGCAGGCCAAACGTAAAGAATTGGGTATTGCAGAGGCTGAAATAAAAATTGCCAATCGCTTGCAAAATCCGCAAGTTCAAACAAACGTTTTGATCGGTCAGGTCAGAACCGGTAATTCAAGTCAGGCAGGTATAATGCTTCCTATAGAAACCTTTAAGCGAGGTGTTAGAAAAAAAGCTGCGATAGCTCAGAAAAAGTCAATAGAAAACCAAATCAGACAATTTGAACACGAATTGAAGATAAGAGTTATGAAAGCATATTTTGATGTTTTGTATTACAAATCTATTGTCAAAATTATGAACGAGCGCAAAGAGCTTTTTGAAAACATGAAGAAAATTGCACAAGAACGTCCTCAATCAAGTTCAAGTTATAAAATAGATAATTTGCAGTCTGATATAAAATATAAAAAACAGTTGATTGAATTAAACCGTTCAAAAGCAGATTTGATAAACGCTCAATTCAACTTGAACAAAGTAATAAATGTTGCACAAAAAGATATCATGTATGATACTCAAGAAGCTTCGCTTTTCAGTGATGATTTAACAATTTTGGATATAAAAATTCCTGATTATGATATTATCGAAGCTATTGCATTAAAATACAGTCATGCAATACGGATTGCAGACAGCGATATTGAAAAATACGGACAAGAATATGTTCTTGCAAAACGCCAAAGAATTCCGAATTTGACAGTTGGCGGTGGATTTGCTTGGCAGTTGAAATATGGCCGTGATGGTGATAATTGGGCAGGGGCTTTTGTTGGCGGCGGGTTTGATTTGCCTGTCCTATATACTTTCAGACCTGATATTGACAAAGCGTATACTATTTTAGAAAAAGCTAAAATGGATAAAGTGTCTTTTGAAAATAAATTGAAAATTACTCTTAAACAAGATTATAACAATTTTAAATATTCAAAAGAAAACATGAATTACTATAAAGAGATTTTGCAAGAGTCTGATGAAATCCTCAAAATGTCCACAGAAAGATATAAAAAAGGTGAGACAACTTTGATGAATTTAATTTTGATAGAAAACGGGCATCAGGCAATTTTAAATGAATATATAGTCGCTATGGATATTTATTACAACGTATATTTGAATATGATGCAGAACATGGGACATGATGTTCTTTTGGAAGAAGAAATTTTTGAAGATGAAAAATAAAAACTCCAAGCCCTTCTCTTGTTAAAGAGAAGGGCTGCTATTCAGTCCGGCAGTCTTTCTTATTGGGGGGATAGACCTTCGTTGTGAAATTTCATTAATTTTGCTAAATGCCATTGACGTGCTCTAATATCAT
>CALVAU010000085.1 GCA_944325615.1 Candidatus Gastranaerophilales bacterium
AAGAAGGGGTAATAAGAGGAAATGTTGATAATCGATTAAAACAAATCCAAGACGAGGATAACGGCGTAGGTGCTAAAGAAGAATCAATGTTTGCGACTGAACTGGATGAAAAAGTTGTAATTCCGGAAAAGGAAACAAGACCGCAAGCAGAACCATTGAAAGTTCAAGAAGAAGCTCCAGTATTGCTAGAGCATAATCAAACAAAAGCAAATGAGCAACAAGAAAAAGAAAAAACTGCTCAGCATACTGAAACTCAAACTCAACCAGCACAACAAGCAGAACAACATCAAAATTCTGTTCCGCAAGCACCGGTGCCTGTAGCATCAAATAAAGTTTATAAAGTCTATGTAGGCAGTTATTCTTCAGCATCTCAGGCAGAAGTTGCAAAAGGTATAATTTCAGAATCCAATATAGGTGTAAATACTTTTGTAAAAAATCTGAACGGTTCATATACACTCCAAGCAGGTTCATATAGTTCTGCAGAAAAAGCTCAAGCCGCAGCGAATGATTTGTTGAGAAATAATTTCCCTGCAAGAGTTGTAGCAGAATAAGATTTAACCACAAATTATCTTTGTGGTAGAATATCATTGTGATGTTGTAATATAAAGTTATACAGCAAAAATTATAAAAAATAACAGTCGATATATAAGGAGAATTTATGGAAAGCTTAAGAGATAAGTACGAGGTTGTAATTGGATTGGAAGTCCATGCACAATTAAAAACCAAGTCAAAAATATTTGCCCCGGACGGCACAGAATTCGGAAAAGAACCTAATTCAGAGACAAGCCCGATTACATTAGGGATGCCTGGGGTTTTGCCTGTATTGAATAAAGAAGTTGTAAATATGGGGATTTTGACAGGACTTGCTCTTAATTGTGAAATCCCAGAACGCTGTAAATTTGACAGAAAACAATATTTTTATCCTGATTTGCCGAAAGGTTATCAAATATCTCAATATGATGAGCCTATTTGCGTAAACGGTCATATTGATATAAAAGGTAAAAGAATTGGTATTACAAGAGCTCACTTGGAAGAAGATGCAGGAAAATTAGTTCACGCAGGTGCTGCAGGACTTGCTGGTTCAAGCTATTCTCTAGTTGATTTAAACAGAGCCGGAACTCCGTTGTTAGAAATTGTATCAGAACCTGATATGAGAAGTTCTGAAGAAGCTAGAATGTATATGGAAGAATTGCGTAACATAGTTCGATATATCGGCGTATGCGATGGAAACTTAGAAGAAGGCTCAATGAGATGTGATGCTAACATTTCAATTATGCCAAAAGGTTCAAAAGTTTTCGGTACTCGTGCCGAAATCAAAAACGTAAACAGTTTTTCAGCACTTCAAAGAGCTATTGAATACGAAATTGACAGACAAATCGAAATTGTGGAAGAAGGCGGTGAAGTCGTTCAAGAAACAAGATTGTGGGACGATAACGCAAGAGAAACAAAATCAATGAGAGGTAAAGAGGATGCTCATGATTACAGATATTTCCCTGAACCTGATTTGATGCCTTTGCAGATTTCACGTGAATGGGTACAGGAAATCAAAGACAGAATGCCTGAATTGCCTGAAGCAAAACGTCAAAGATATATGAGCTTAGGACTAAGTGAGTATGATGCATCAGTAATCGTTGAGCAAATGGGGCTTGCGCTATTCTTTGATGAAGTCTTAAAACTCGGTGCTACACCAAAAATTGCAGTAAACTTTATTATGGGTGAAATTGCAGCTTATTTGAAAGAAGAGCATATCGAAATTACAGATACAAAATTAACTCCTGAAAATCTAGTTGAATTAATTTCATTGATTGAGAAAAATACTATTTCAAACAATATCGGTAAACAAATTATTGTAGATATGATGAAAACAGGAGAAAAAGCATCTTCAATCGTAGAAAAACGTGGATTGAGCCAAATAACAGACGAAAATGCAATAAAAGAAGTTGTTCAAAAAGTCGTAGATGCAAATCCGCAACAAGTAGCAGCTTATAAAGGCGGTAAAGTTCAATTATTAGGATTCTTTGTCGGACAAGTTATGAAAGAAACTAAAGGCAGAGCAAATCCTAAAGCTGTAAATGATTTGTTAAAAGAGATTTTAGGATAATTTTAAAAGGTTAAAAAATGCTTTTTAAAGAAGAGAAAAAATCAAGTATGGAAGAAGAAATTTTCGAGCAGGCGAAAGTGCTCGAAAATCTTCTGTCCTTACATATAACCGATGATAATCAAATAATATTTGACGTGCCGTTAGATATTAAAAAAGTTGTATTGGTAGCAAGCGGCTCATCTTATCATTGTGCAAGATATACAGCGGATTTATTCGGAAATATTGCAGATATTGAAGCTCGTGCAATTTATTCAAGTGAATTTTTGCTAAAATCGGTAGTTCCTCATGGCAGTGAAATTTTGTATGTATTTATAACTCAGTCAGGTGAGACTTCTGATACAAACAAAGCTCTTTGTAAGGCAAAAGAATATGGAATGCGTACCCTTTGCGTTACAAATAAAAAAGATTCAACTATTTGGCAGGCATCTGATTATAAAATTGACTGCTGCGCTGGAGAAGAAAAAAGTATTGCAGCAACCAAATCTTTAACTACGCAAATGTTATGCTGCACTTTGCTAGTCTTGAAATATGCATCTCAAAAAGGTATTGATATCACAGAATATATTAATCAATTGAGGTCTTTGCCACAATTTATAAATAAAGCCTACATGCAGCAAGAAAAAATAAAAGATGTAGCAAAAAATCTTGCAGAGTTTAAAAACCTTGTAGTAACAGCAGACGGTATTTCTTATGCGATTGCAAAAGAAGCATCTTTAAAGATTAAAGAAACTTCTTATATAAACGTATATTCAAGTATTTTAGGTGAATTTATGCATGGACATGTCGCTGTATTAAACAATAAAATTGCACAAATTCATATCAATGTTGAGGACTTGAGCTATACTGCAATTAAAAATTTGAATAAAATAAAAGAGGATTACAATCCGCTCCTATGCGTAATAGGAAATTCCAATGAAAAAGTCAGTGCAGATTTTAATATAAATATAGAATGTGAAAGTGTAATAGTAAAATCTTTTAGCTTAGTTGTTGTTGTGCAGCTATTGGCGTTGGAAATTGCCAAAAAGCTAAAACGCAATGTCGATAAACCGCATGGATTACATAAAGTTGTAAAATAGATCAATAAAAAAGCGGCTTTTAAAAGCCGCTTTTTTATTTAGAATTGATTTAAAAATCTCTCATCATTATTGAAGAATAATCTTATATCATCGATTGCATATTTGAGCATTGCAAGTCTTTCAACGCCCATACCGAAGGCAAAACCTGAATATACATCAGGGTCAATACCTACGTTTCTCAAAACGTTCGGATCAACCATACCTGCGCCGAGAATTTCTAACCAACCTGTACCAGAGCAGGTTCTGCAGCCTTTACCTTCGCACATAATGCATTGTACATCGATTTCAGCAGAAGGTTCGGTGAATGGGAAAAAGCTGTTTCTGAATCTTGTCGGTCTGCTTGCGCCAAAGTATATTCTGATAAACTCGTTTAAAATCCCTTTCAAATCGCCGAAAGTTACGTCCTTATCAACGTATAGCCCTTCAATTTGATGGAAAAAGTTGTTTTTACGTGCGTTTACACTTTCATTTCTGTAAACTCTACCTGGTGCAATAATTCTAATAGGTGGGTTTTTCCCTTCCATAGCGTGAATTTGAGCACCTGATGTTTGGCTTCTTAAAATAACATTAGCAGCGTGTTTTACATAGAATGTATCTTGCATATCACGTGCAGGGTGATCTTTAGGTACATTTAAAGCGTCAAAGTTATAATATTCTGTCTCAACTTCCGGTGATTTGCTGTCTGATACGACTGAAAATCCTAAGCTTTGAAAAATTGATACAATTTCATTTGTTGTTGTTGTAAGAGGATGAGCTTTGCCCATTCTTGTAAATTTTCCGGGTAGGGTTATATCAATTCTTTCTTTCAAAAGTTTTGCATCAAGTTCTTTTTTGTAAAACTCGTCATATTTTGCTTTTATTGATTTTTCAAGTTTTTGCGTGATTTCATTAGCCAAAGAACCTACAATTCTTTTATCTTCGTCAGATAGGTTTTTTAGGTTCTTTTTAATTTCGTTAAATTCACCTTTGCGGCTTAAATATTTTGCTTTTACTTCTTCTAAATCATTTATTGATGCTGATTTTTCAATATCAGCTGCCGCATTTGCATAAATTTTTTCAAGTTGTTCTTTCATATCTGCCTCTTATTGTACAATTTCGTTGTGTTTCTTTTCATAACCGATTGTTGTTATATCACCGTGTCCCGGAAATACTTCTGTTTCATCGTCCAGTTTGTATAAAATATTCTTGATGCTATTTTCAAGTTTTGAAAAATCACCGCCGGGTAAGTCTGTTCTTCCTACATATTGTTTAAATAATGTATCGCCTGTGAAAACTTTATTTTGAATCAAATAAGACATACCGCCTTCAGTGTGTCCCGGTGTTTCAAAAATTTTTATCGGGATTTCTCCGATTTTCAATTCGGTATTTTCGTCAATAAATTCATCATATTCAGGGTTTTTCTCGATGTTGATACCAAAAGTTGAAAGAATTGTTTTTGTCATTTCAACTTGGGATTTGTCTTTTGCGTTAATTAGAACTTTAGTCCCGAGTTTTTTTTTCATATCATTAATTCCCATTACATGATCAAAATGTCCGTGCGTCAGGAGAATATATTTAACTTTTACGCCAAGTTCTTTAACATCGGAAAGTAATTTTTCAACAGTTTCAGAACAATCAATTAGAACCGCTTCTTTTGATTTTTCATCGGCAACCAAATAATTATTAGCCTCAATAGGGCCTGCGATATATTGTTTTATAATCATTTTTAAACTCTCACAATATCAAAGATTTTTTTGCAAATAGAAAATACTTTTTCAGCTGAATCAAGGCTCAACATATTAGGTCCGTCGCATAAGCCTTTATCAGGATCAGGGTGTACTTCAAAGAATAGAGCATTAGCCCCTGCAGCCATTGCAGCTTTTGCAAGTGTCGGCACAAATCTTCTGTCTCCGCCGGAACATGTACCTTGAGCACCAGGAAGCTGTACGCTGTGTGTTGCATCGAATACAACTGGATATCCGAAACTTTGCATAATCGGGATTGCTCGATAGTCAACAACAAGGTTGTTGTATCCGAAAGATACTCCTCTATCTGTCAAAAGTATATTTTTATTCCCTGAATCCTCAACTTTTTTAACCAATTGTCCCATTTGTTCAGGAGCTAAGAATTGGCCTTTTTTGATATTTACAATTTTACCTGTTTTTGCAGCAGCTACAAGCAAATCTGTTTGTCTGCACAAAAAAGCCGGAATTTGTATAATATCAGCTACTTTAGCAGCTATTTGGGCCTGATCGGGTGTGTGAATGTCCGTTACAATAGGTACATTGTATTTTGCTTTGATTTCAGAAAGCATTTCAAGCCCTTTTTCAATGCCTGGACCTCTGTATGAAGTGATTGAAGACCTGTTAGCTTTATCGAATGAAGACTTGAATATAAAATTTATCCCAAGCTTTTGAGTGATTTCTTTGAGACCTTTAGCTGTAACATCAAGAATTTCTCTGCTTTCAGCAACACAAGGTCCTGCCATAATTGTTAATTTATCTGAACCTATTTCAAAGTTTCCGAGTTTAATTTTTGCTATATTTTCCATATCAAAATTATAATTAAAACCCTTGAAAATTACAAGCATTGGAGTGCTTTTTCATAATGCATTGTTATTTGCTGAAACTTGTGATAAAATTTGCTTATTAAGGAGAGATTATGGAAAATAAAATTACCAAGTTAAAAAACAATATAGAATTTTTTTATAAAAGAAATCTTGACACTCCAAGGGTTGCGTTATGTTTGAATTTTGCGCTTCCTGATTTTGAGGCTGCACCTGGGGTAAATTCACTTGTTGCAAGACTTTTGTTTAAGGGTACAAAAACAAAATCAGCAGAGGTTATAGCTGATGAATTTGATAAAAACGGAATTGATTTTACTGTTGAGATGAAACAGGATTATTTGAGATTTCGTTTTCTTTGTTTGAATGAAGATTTTGAAAAAGCTGTAGAATTGGTAACTGATCTTGTTAAAAATTCTACATTTGAATGTTTTGATACTGAAGTTGCAAAACTGCAGGGCGAAATAGTTGCAGAATTAGATTCACCAAGAGGCAAAGCTCTCGATAATTATTGCAAAAATCTTTTTGAAAATCATTATTATGGTTATACAAATACGAAAATCCTTGAGAATTTGGAAAATATTACCAAAGATCAGGTCGTTAATGCATATAAGGATATTTTAAACAATGGTAAGAAAATCCTCACCTTTGTTGGAGATTTGGATTTTGAAAAAGCATTTGAACTATTAGATGAGAACTTCGGGGATTTGCCTAATTCAAATCAAAAATCATCTTGTAATGCTCCATTTGCTTTAAATGATAAAAAGGAAGTTGAAATTCTCAAACCAGATGCAAATCAAGCTCATATTATAAAAGGTTGGAGAGTTGATTCTTTGAATGGAGAAGATTACCCAGCTTTGATTTTGTTGAATATAATTTTAGGCGCAAGCGGATTGTCTTCAAGATTGTTCCTTGAATTGCGTGATAAAAAAGGGCTTGCTTATGTGGTCAGAAGTTCTTATGATACTTTTGCGCTTGGTGCAAGTTTTTCAATTTACATCGCAACAGAGCCGAAAAATATTGAGGTTTCATTGAAAGGTTTTGAAGAAGAAATTGAAAAGATTAAAACCATCTTAGTTTCAGAAGAAGAGCTTGAAAATGCAAAAAATAATATTCTTGGTAAATGGGCATTTACTTTTGAAACAAATTCTCAACAGGCTTGTAATTACGCGCATTATGGAATTTTAGGGCTTGGCTTTGATTTCAATGAAATTACAAAAGAAAAAGTAAAATCAGTTACAGCAGAGCAGATAAAAGCTTGTGCAAATAAATATTTCAACGACAAATTTGTAACTTCAATTCTTAAACCATAGATTTTACAATCAGGTAATGTAATAATTAAATATTAGCCGAATAATTTAAACGGTACCAATGTTATTTTTAAGGTTAGGTAAAGTGAAATTATTCGGCATAATATTGCTTATATTCAGTTTACAGCTTACGAATGTTGTATTTGCGAACAATTCTGATGTGAATACAGTTTATGTGAATGCAGTTGTAACACAAAACGGTATTATAATTAAACAAATGCTTGAAAAAACTTTGCCAGAAAATACTCCTGTAATTTATACGATAGTCCCCAGAGGACTGATTGTAAGCATAAGAGAAGATGTTTTCTTTCAAGGAGATAGTATAAATATTAAGCTTAGTGCTCTTGGTACCTTAAATGCAATAATTAATGTTTTAAACGAGATAAATAATAATTGCACAATAGAAAGCCATACTGAAGGACATGACAATCAGAATGGAAATTTCGATTCAAATTGGGAAATATCAATGGTCAGAGCAAATGTAGTAACGGATTATCTTGTCTTTTGCGGAAAAATTTCTCCAAATAGAGTGTTTTCTCTAGGGTATGGCGATATGATGCCTTTTAGAGATAATGTATCAGCTACAAAATCGGGGTTTGATAAAAG
>CALVAU010000086.1 GCA_944325615.1 Candidatus Gastranaerophilales bacterium
ATGAAAATGGCATTGCGTATGAATGGTGCACGCAGCTTGGACCAATGGGCGGATGATAATTTCATAGAATAAACTTTACAACCACACTTCATTTTGAAGTGTGGCTTTTTATTTTAAACAGCACATATTAAATTGAATTTTATTAAATGTTATTTAAACAGGACATACGCTGTCCTATTTAACAGTTACAATAAATTTGCAGCTGCAAAAATATAAAATATCGAAAGGAAAAATAAAATGGAAAACAATGAACAAATTACACTCGCAAATCTTGAGATAGAATCGCAAGATTGCACATCACTACTATTCAACCAGGAAACAATTGCATATTTATCGGCTGGTGATGAATTAAATTATTCTTTTATAACAAATGCGCCAAACGCACACATCAATAGAAACTCAGGATCATATTCATTAACTATTACATCTTCTGACGTTCCTGTATGTGTGGAAATATATTGTGAAAATCATCGAATAATAAATAAAGTAAATCAATATTATATAAATATTATATCTTTGCTCGACTTTGACAAAGAACATAAGATTAGAATTTACTCAACTGATACTTCGGTCGATACTGCAATTACCACTAAAATTATGCATTCTTCATATATTCGTAGTGAAAACAGTTTAATTAATGACTGCTTTGAATCAAACGACAATTCAAATAAATATTTTGTAGATAGTATTTATACAATGAATATTCCCGAACCGTTTTTAAAATTTGTAGAAGATGGTGCAATAGAAACAAATGACATCGAATTCACTGAAGATGGACTTTATACCATTACCAAACCACTTTCACACATTTTAATTAAGTACGATATAAGCCAGCTTGCCAAAGATGAAAACGAGTTAAAAAGTTGTGAAGTAAATCTTTATTATGATGACTGGCATTTGTATGCAGTCAGAAGTAATTCTCAATATACATACAGTCTGTATAAATTGAGAGAACAGGAATACAATGGTGAAGACGGAGACGATCCCGGTGTGACTATACCTTTTATAGACTTAGATATATCGTATTTGTTAAATTGTTTAAACAGTCCCACAACCGAAAATTCCTTTGCGCTCTATAATAAAATCGGTCGCGTTGTAGGTCCTGAAATAGTTGAAGGCTCTGAAAATGTGGTATTGGCATGTTATTTTGGAGATGTCAACTCAACAGGTGCTTATATGATAGCAGAGCAGTTTATTCGCAAAATTGCAAATACAAATCAAAACGGAAATATTAATCCGCCTGCAAAATATGTAGAATTATGCAATTCAATTGATAGCTTAAATGAAGACATTAACAATCCATTGATTGATCAAATTACTAGGTTATCTCTAATAGATTATCGCACAAAACTAAGAAGAATTCCTGATTTTCTGGTTGAAAATAATGAAAAAGCAGGTTATAATATTTATAATAGATTTAACCACAGATTGGAAATAAATAATCCAAGATCTCTGACAATGTACGAAAAATATGCGATTCTTGCTATGTTTGCAGCAAATGTCAACTTTAACTCTTTTGCCGCAGAAGTTGAATTTCATGCCGATGCACTTTATGATTGGAAATCAGGTATTAAAGATTGGGTGCTTATAGGAATATTTCCATCTGCAGATAAATGGTATAATGCAGCAATAAGAGCAGATATGGCTATTGGTGAGGATAGTGAATCCGGATTTTATGATCAGTATTATGATTTGGAAAGTGATCTAGTCAAAAACCAAGCAGAGGTTCACGGCGAATTTTAAATGGAGGTTTCTATGAAAAAAATCATTTGCGCGGTATTGCTATTTACTTTACTGCTTACTTTGTGTGCGTGTAAAGAAGATACGGGTATATACGATCCAAATTGGATAATCGGCAAAACCTCACTTGAGGTTGAAGAAAGATACGGGGAATTTTACCAACCAAGTATATTAAGGTCATCTGACGGACTATTTCGTAATACTGCATGTCATTATTTATTAAGAGAAAGACCTATGTTTTTTGGTGATGTGGAAATAACATTATTTTCAATTCATTTTAATGAAAATGGCATTGCAGATAGATGGTGCACGCAGCTTGGGCCAATCGGCGGATGATAATTCATAGAATCGACTTTACAACCACACTTCATTTTGAAGTGTGGTTTTTTATTTTAAACAACACATATTAGATTAATTTTATTAAATGTTATTTAAACAGGACATACGCTGTCCCATTTAAAATTTATAATTTATTCGCAGCTACAGAAATTTACGAAGGAGAAATATACCGTGAACAAAAACTTAAAAGAGATAGTTTTACCAATCGAGACAAAACCTGCTATTGTTTCGAGAAATATACATGCAATACATTTGAGCATAATTCAAAAATGTGATGAACAGGGTATCAACTATGTGTATAACAATTATATACAGCTTATGTTCAAAACCGAAAGCGACGGACATATTACCTTTGATTATACATTCCCGAGGTACAAGAATCTTTCAACTTTTCGTACTTGCAGTGTTGACAAGCCCACGTTTACCATCAACAGCATCAATATAAAAGACTTCATTATCAGGGGATTACTTTGTAAGAAATATATAATTACAAGTGTAGATGAGTATTATATTCCAAACAGGCTTGCATATAAGCATCATCATTTCGGACATGATATTTTACTATACGGTTACAATGCGGGTGAGAATATATTTCATATCATGGGATACACCGATAGCGGACACTATAATCCTTCAACCATAAACTGTGATGAGTTTGTTATAGCTTATCTTAATTCATATGGAAATAAGACTATAAATTTGATGGAAACTGTTTCATATTATCATCACAGAATCGAAAAAAATCTTATTATCGCTTCTCTTGAAGACTATATTAACTCAGATAACAAATCGAGGTTATTTGATAAATCAAAATGGTTAGAGGAAGGCGAGACTTATGGTATTGAAACAATAGATAATATTAAATCATATTTAGATGATGTTGCTAATGACAGCGTCTATTTTGACAAACGCGTCATTTACACTTTGATGGAGCATAAAAGAGTTATGATGGAACGTTATGAGCATTTATTAAATAGCGGTGTTATCAGCGAGGATGATACCCTTAAAAATGAACTGTCTCGAATTTATAGATGGTCGTGTATTGCATTTAGCTTTTACTTAAAATACATAGTTTCTAAAGATGTGTCTTCATTATCAAAAATTAAATCTATTTTAGACGATATCAAGCGTCTTGAAATTGAGTCCATACCACGATTTATAGAACTGCTGAAAGGGGAGTGAAATAAATGGAAATATTACATATACCATTCAGTAGAATGTTATTTTGCAGAAAACCTCGGGCAAAAATTAACACTTATAGATTTACGGAAAATACTAATAATCCCGTGGTTGATATATTCGCTTGCCACAATAAAAAAACAATAAAATTTAGGTTTAGAGTTCACGAGTATATAACAGAGGTCCAAAACTTTCATCCTGATTTTGCAAGTGAAATCAATAAAGATTCAGCTGTTGGAATTCTATTACAACCATACGAATGTGATCCGAGAAATCTGATACTTAGAGTTAATGCTGCAGGCGCGTATTTTATTTCATTTGGACAATGGTATTGGAATCGTGCTGATTGTACGTTTGAAAAAAATAGGTTTATCAAAATATCAAACAAGTATAAA
>CALVAU010000087.1 GCA_944325615.1 Candidatus Gastranaerophilales bacterium
ACTAAACCAAGAACCTGCTTTTTTAACTATATCTAAGTTAACAGCGACATCAAGAATATTTCCGACTTTACAAATACCTTTTCCAAAAATAATATCAAATTCTGCAGTTCTAAAAGGCGGTGCTACTTTGTTTTTCAAAACTCTGACTCTTACATGGTTACCTACATCACCATCTTCGCCTTTTACACCTTCTGTTCTTTTTATTTCCATACGAACTGATGCATAGTATTTCAAAGCATTACCACCTGTTGTAGTTTCAGGGTTGCCATACATAACACCGATTTTCATTCTCAATTGGTTAATGAAAATAACAGTTGTATTAGTTTTACCGATTACACCGGTCAATTTTCTTAAAGCTTTACTCATCAAACGAGCTTGCAAGCCCATTTGCTGGTCTTCCATAGATCCTTCAATCTCAGCTTTAGGAACAAGAGCTGCAACTGAATCGACTACTACTACATCAACCGCACCTGAACGAACCAACTCTTCTGTGATATCGAGAGCTTGTTCTCCTGTATCAGGTTGTGAAATCAATAAATCATCAACTTTTACACCCAAGTTTCTTGCATATTCAGGATCAAGAGCATGCTCTGCATCTACGAACGCTGCAATTCCACCTCTTTTTTGGCATTCAGCAACAATATGTTGAGCTAAAGTTGTTTTACCAGAACTCTCAGGCCCGTAAATTTCAATTATACGGCCGCGAGGCACACCGCCTATACCTAAAGCTAAATCTAAGGCTAATGAACCTGTTGGAATTGCTTCTACATTCACTGAAGCCTTGTCTCCAAGTTTCATGATTGAGCCTTTACCAAAATCTTTTTCAATTTTTTCTATTGCAAGTTTTAGCGCCTTAGCTCTTTCATCTGTATTTGAAGTAATTTCTGTTTCTTTTTCTTTTGTAGCCATTTTTTATCCCTTTTCAAATTATTTTCTTTATAAAAAACATGATTTTAAATCATTTTGTAAATTTCACCAAAACAACTTAAAATCATGATCTTTAATCTATTACTAAATTTGTATTATTCCCAAATACTTCTTTCTTTTTTTCTATACATGCCAAAACCGATAGGTTTATAGCTGTTTAGGTCATTTTTAAGTTGATAAATCTCTTTATTCAAATCAATAATTTTTTGACGTAATGTCTCATTATCAGTTTTGCAACGAATAAGTTCTACTACAACTTCATCCATGCCCTCGAGTTTTTCATCAATAACTTTTGCAATCCTATCACTTAAATTAGCTTCCATTTCTTTTAAAGAACCTAAAAGATTTTTCATCATTGAAGCCTCTTTTTGAGGAACTGCAGGTACTGAAATTGCCAAAGGATTTGTTACATTTTTCTTAGCTTGTAAACGTCTTAAATGACGAACTTCATCATAAGAAAAATAAGTTTGACCTTTGTTATTTTTCTTAGGTAAAATAGCAGCTCTTTTACATAATTCTACTATTTCTTTATTGTCAGCGTTAAGAATTGCTCGCACTTGCTGCGGCGATAAAGTCTTTTCTCTAACCTCTTCTTTTAACATATTTATTTTATCCCTCAAATTTCCCAATAATATTTTATTTTATTTAAAGAAAAAAAACAAATAATTTACCAATCTTGTAACATCCCTTAATAATATTTCTTTATATTTTTAAATACTTGCACAAATGATACAATTACTTGTATAATGTAAAAAAAGATGAGGGTTAAATATGAAAAAGAAATTATTAATTTTAGCAATGTGCTTATTCGGTGCATTATCAGCAAACGCAGCAACTTGGGTTGCTATTGACAGCGGAAATCCAAATATCCAAATGTTTATTGACAGTGATTCAATAAAGTATTCCTCTGTTGACACTTGCACTTACGCATTACTTTATAAAAAAGGTGATGAACAAACAAAAGTTATTTACGCAAAATCTAACTTTTCTAAGGATACAGCAGGTATTATAGAAGTTGAAGATTTTGAGCCTGATGACTATGCACCTGGATATTACAGCAAACATACAAGAGCATTTATGAAAGATATTCAATTAAATGCTATTTTACGTTCCGCACACAATTTTGCATTGGCAATGTATCATGAAAAAGCTTCTGAATACACTCCAACAGGTATGGATATTACAAACATAAAAAATGTTAGCGATTATTTAAAAACAAACAACCGTTTTGGATTCACTGATGAAGAATATTTTGCTTATGTTGACGTTGTAAAATCTTCAATTTACAAAAACTGGAAACCTACATTAAGCACAGTATATACAGATGTAGTTTTACTTGTAAGCATAAATTCAGACGGAAGCTACAACGGATATAGAATTTTAGATTCATCAAGCAGTGACAAGGCAAAAAGAGCTGCCATCACAGCTGTAAATTTATCTGCACCTTTTGCTCCATTCCCAGAAGGAAGCTCAGCAACGAATACACTTAATATTCCTATAACTTTTGAACAAAAGTTATTTAGAAAATCAATAAAATAATTTTTATTTCGGGAAATTATAAAATAAATTTTTATAATTTCCCTTTTTTAGTTTAATTTTATGAGGAAACAATATGATTAAAAAATTAGCTGTTTTATGCGCTGTATTGTTGTCTTTAAATTCCGCAGTTTTCGCTGCTGACTGGATAAGGCTAAATATAACCAATACATCCAAATACATTTATCTCGACCACGACTCAATTTATAAAAATGAAAACAATCTATTCTATGTTATCAGATATGAAAGTAAAGATAATACAGAAAAAATTGTCTATGTTAAGTATGATATTAAGGAAGATAAAATTGGCATAATTAAATCAAAAAATTATGACAAAGATAAATACATCTCTCCACAAGTTTGGGAAAATTCATTTGCATTTATGAAAAAAGTTGGAGAAAACTCTTTTTTAAATAACATTAACGTGTTTGTAAAAGATGACAAAATGATACAAACACTAACTACAACACGCCAAATGCGCAAACAAAATGCTCTCAGCAACAACAAAGAACTAATAAAAAAATATAATGAAAAATACCCAGGTATGCAAGATTATATTATTAATGTTGAACAAAAAATTAGAGAAAACTGGAAATTGCCAGTCACTAATAACGGTGGAGTTGCTAAAGTACAATTTAAAATAAATCGTGAAGGCAAACTTGTTAGCTGTGAAATTAAACAAAGTTCAGGGGATAAAACAAATGATGAAAGTGCAATTAATGCAATAAAATCAACTGAACCTTTTGAAAAATTCCCTGACACCACAAATAAAGATATCAAAGACATAAATATTTTAATGACATTTGATTATTATGTTTTAGATGTTAACAAGAAATAAGGATTTAAATGATTAAAAAAATATTATTTACATTTTTTAGTTTAATTATTTTTACATCAACAGCATTCGCATTTGATATGGATACAAGCCAACTTGATTTTCTTACAATCAACACTTCAAGCGAAATGCAACAATACATTATCCCAATCGGCAAAAAAATTATTTCAAATTTTGATATGCCCGATACCAATCAAAACTACTCAACTATTGTTGAATTCAAAATTGATAATAACGGCAAATTAACCGATTTAAAAATTACACAAAGTTCAGGGAACAAAGATTATGATAATAGAGTTCTTACCGCTGTCAAAAAATCAGAACCATTTCCTGCACACAATTTTTCTCCATCCGAAAATGATCACTTTTTATTAAATATGGACTTGGGTGTAATAAAGCTAATAAAAATGCTATCAGGGTTGGAATCAGATATTATGAATATGGATTTAAATCAATTATTGCAGAATGAACAACCCCCAATTGAGGAAAAACAAGCACCAAAAGGTAAAAAGTTTGTAAATCCATACGAAATTGAAAAGAGCCTTGAATAATTCAAGGCTCTTTTAATAATTTTGAGTAAAAGCTAAATTAAACAGCTCTTTGAACTTTTCCTGCTCTCAAGCAAGAAGTACAAACGTTGATTCTTTTAGTTTGACCGTTTACACAAACTTTTACAGATTGTAAGTTTGGCAATTGACGGTGAACTACTTGTTTATGCGAAAAAGTTAACTTCGCTGCTTTTATTGGTGCTTTACCACATACATCACATTTTTTAGACATAATAAATTCCCTTTTCTAGCTAGTTGTGTAATTCTATATTATTATTAAAAATCTAATAAATCAAGTGCCATGTTAAATTTAATTACGATTTTTATGATAAAATTATTTTAAAGGATAGTTTTAAGGGATATTTATATGAAAATTAATGCAATAATCACAGCCGGAGGCACAAGCTCGAGATTTGGAAACTCTAATAAATTATTAGAAAAAGTGTATGACAAAGAGATTATAAAATATACAATCGAAGCCTTTGAAAAATCAAACATAGATAAAATAATTATCTGCTCACACATTTCAATAATTGATAAATTAAAAGAAATGTTCAAAGATTCCGCAAAAATTGAAATTACCGAAGGCGGAGCGACAAGACAACAGTCAGTTTATAACGGAATTCTTTATGAAGAGTGCGATTATGTAATAATTCACGATGGTGCAAGGCCAATGATTTCAACTGATATCATAAATAATTGCATTGAGATGGTAAAAGACATAAAAGCAATGACAGTAGCAACTAAAACAATAGATACAATAAAAGAAGTTGAAAACGGTAAAATCATAAGAACAATTGATAGAGCAAAATTATACAACACTCAAACTCCACAAGCTTTTGAATACAAATTAATAAAATATGCCCATGAAAAACTTAAAGATCAAAACTTTACTGATGATGCCGGTATGCTCGAAGCTCTAGGGGAGATTGTATATATACTCGATGGAAGCTATAAAAATATTAAAATTACAACTCAGACTGACATCGAAATAGCTAAAATCTTTTTAAAACAAAATTAGTTACCCAAAAAATAATCACAAAAAAAGACCGCTTATTGCGGTCTTTTGTACATATATGATTTCGAGAATTATTACCAAATTAATTAAAAAGTAGCAGCTGGTTTCTTTTGAGCTGTAGCACCAGGAATTGATTGCCAGTTTGCTGCCATGATTTTCTTGAATGATTTCAAAGCTGTATCTTCTAGTTCACCCAATTCTTCAGCTTCCATAATCAATTCTCTCAAAGGAAGCAAAGCTCTTTGATCACGCAACACACCTAATGCTGCTGCTGCACCTGCTCTTACCAATTCATTTTCATTGCGGTTTTTCATAACGTCGATCAATGCAGGAACTGCTTTTGTATCGTTTAATCTTCCAAGTGAAGTTACTGCATAAATTCTTACGTTAACCCATTCGTCATACAACATATTGATAACTTTATCAACAGCTTTTTTGTTGCCGATTTCACCCAATGCTCTTGTAGCATCGCAACGTACATTTACTTTTTCATGGTCAAGAGATTCAATTAAAGCATCAGTAGCAACATCACCAATTTCGATTAATGCATCAGTTGCTGTGATACAAACTTGTGGATTTTCATCATTTAAAGCTTCAACAAGAGGTTCTACAACAATCGCACCGCCCAATCTGCCTAATGCACGAGCTGCACGAACACGAACATCAACATTTCTGTCTTCACGCAAAGATTCAATTAAGTGGGTTGTAGCTTTTGAATCACCCAATTCACCAAGAGCACGAGCGGCATATAATCTTACGGAGCCGTTTTTATCATGTTTTAGAACTTCGATTAATGGTTCAACAGCTTTTGAATCGCCCATTTCGCCTAAAACACGCGCAGCATTATATCTAACTTTTTCTGAATTACTTGTTCTTAAATCCATCAACAATTCATCAAAAGTTTTTTTAACTTGTTTTTTCTTGCTGTTTACACTAATTGTCATCACTTTCCTCCGACACTACAAAAATATTCTACACACTTATATATATATAAAAAATTTCGTTAGAATATTATTGCCTTTTTA
>CALVAU010000088.1 GCA_944325615.1 Candidatus Gastranaerophilales bacterium
GATGACAAGCGGAGGAGTTCCTCCGATATTAAATGCAAACCTAGCACTCGCTTCTGTAAAAAATATTGAAGATATTTGCACAGAGAGCATTGATCAAGTTATGATAAGAGAGAAATTATACGATGCCAAAATAGTTAAACGTCCATTTATTACAAAAAGGAATATAGTTAAAAACAAATAGGAGATAAAAATGAGTATAACAGAAAAAATTTTATGTTCAAAAACTCACGAATATATTCTCGAAAATTCTGACAACACCTATACAATAGGTCTGACAGATTATGCTGTCGAACAGCTTGGGGATATCGTATTTTTGGAGTTGCCTGAAGTCGGAACAGAGTATAAAAAAGGCGAAACTTTTGCAACAATTGAATCTGTAAAAGCTGCAAGCGAAATTTATATGCCAATCAGCGGAAAAATCATTGAAGTAAACTCTGAGATTGCGGACACACCAGAGACTTTAAATGAAGATTCTTACGAAAAAGGTTGGCTTGTAAAAGTTGAAATGACCGGTAATGAAGCCGAATTAAGCGATTTGATGGAATACGAAGATTATAAAGAAGAATTAGAATAATGAAAAATTTTTTAGCACACAATGACGATACAAAACAAGAAATGCTTGACTTTTTGGGTCTGAAATCTGTTGAGGATCTATTTAAAATGGTTCCAAATCAGGCAAAAATGACAGAGTTGGATCTTCCAAAAGCTCTTAGCGAGATGGAAGTACAGAAAAAAATCAAAGCACTTGCAAATAAGAATAAAACTGATTATATAAGCTTTTTAGGGGGTGGAGTATATAACAAATTCATTCCTGCTTGTATAGGACAAATTGCAAACAGATTTGAGTTTTTAACAGCCTACACTCCATATCAGGCAGAAATCTCACAAGGAACTTTGCAGGTAATGTATGAATTCCAAACTATGATTTCTAGAATTACAGGGATGGATATTTCAAATGCAACTGTATACGATGGAGGAACAGCCTGTGCTGAAGCTATTTTGATGGCAAAAAGAATTTCTAAAAAATCAAAAGCGCTTGTATCAAAAAATCTTAACCCTGAATATAAAAAAGTAATTGATACGTATTCTTGGGCTAATGAAGTTGAAATAGAATATTTTGATGAAGTACCTGACAATACAAAAGATTATGCTTGTGTATTAATTCAAAATCCTGATTATTACGGTGAGATTTTAGAAATAGCAAAGCCTGCAGATACGCTTTTGATTGTGTGTGTAGATATTTCTTCATTATCAATTTTGAAACCGCCTTGTGAATACGGTGCAGATATTGTTGTTGGTGACATTCAGACACTTGGAATTCCACAAGAATTTGGCGGACCTCATGCGGGATTCATTGCGTGCGTTGAAAAATATATGCGCCAGCTCCCCGGTCGTCTTGCTGGACGCACTGTCGATGCTGAAGGAAACCAAGCATTCTGTCTTACTATTCAGACACGAGAACAGCATATAAAAAGAGAAAAAGCAACAAGTAACATATGTTCAAATCAAGCTTTAATAGGACTTTGTGCAACTGTATATCTAAGTCTTTTGGGTAAGAACGGATTTAGACAAGCCGGATATTTGAGTACAAAACAAGCTCATAAATTGTCTGAAAAACTAACTAAAAAAGGTATTCCAACTCTAAATACAAACTTTTTCAATGAATTTGTGATCAAAGTTAAAGATGCTGACAAGTTTTTGGAGAAATTAAAATTAGCAGGAATTTTAGGAGGAATAAAACTGGATTCTGAAAAAATCCTTGTAGCTACCACTGAAATGATTTCAGATGAAGATATTGAAAAATACCTATCAAATGTTTAGTTAGATTCAATTACAATCAAAAAAAAGAGTCTTTTTTAAGACTCTTTTTTTTCATAAATCATTTGATTATACTCTAATATTTCAAAACCATGCCTTTTATAGACTTCCATTGCTCTAGAATTAGATTTTGAAAGCTCAAGACGTACTCGACTCACATTTACTTTTTCTTTTAAAAAGCTCAAAAACTCACCCCCAAGTCCACAAGATCTAAATTGGGGCAATATATAAATTTCCTCGAGCCATACAACATTACCTCCGGCTTCTTGTGAAAAAGTCTTGGCTAATAGTGCATATCCGGCTCTTTCTCCATCTTTTTCAATGATGTAAGCACTTGCATAATTATCAGAACACATCAATTCATCAAAAGTCTTTTCAATATACGATTCTGGAATATTATGCACAACAGCATCTGATGTATAAAAATCTTTTACTGCATTGATATAAAAATCTTTATCTTGCTTTTCAATTTTTCTAAACATATGAAACTTTCCCTTGCAAAATAAAAATGGGCGATACGTGACTCGAACACGTGACCCTCACAACGTCAATGTGATGCGCTACCAACTGCGCTAATCGCCCATTTTTATGTATTAAATTTTCAATCTCTGAGCTTGCTGGTAGCTTGCGCTACCTCCCTCCTTCTTTTCGATACTTAATCGAAAAGCGGAGTCCTTGCTAATCGCCCATTTTTATGTATTAAATTTTCAATCTTTAAGCTTGCTGGTAGCTTGCGCTACCTAATCTCATATAATATTATTAGTCTTTTTTATGGCTAAAATGATCCATAAGCTTACCAAACCCATTTCTCATCTTAACAATAGGATTTGAATTATTTGTTATCTTTTTAGATACAAAATTATCCATATTATCATTTTTATCAACAATTTTTATTGGTTTAATCCCACCTGGATACTCAATTTTAATAGGTTTTAAACCTATTGCGGATTCAATTGTTGATACCGGATTATTTGAAATTCCAAAAATCTTTCCCATAAATTCACCTCTTATACAAGATTGTTTTTTTCATTTTTTTTGGCAACAGCTACCAACATTCCCAAAGCAAAAGCCAAAATTGGAACTAAAAGCAACCATAGCCAATTTTTATTAAATTTCCTAAAATCTATTTTTAATTTTGGCATCTTTCCATAACGTTCAATTTTCTGATCATATAACTTACCTATATCATCAACCAATATATACGTTCCTCTTTGGATACCTTTGTCATAAGCACCTTCTTGGAAGAATGGTATGACATTTTTATCAACAATTGATTTTAATTTATCAGGTTTTATTTTTCCAATTAATCCATTGTCTAACAATATTTGTAACTGATGGTCTTCTATCGAAATCAAAAAAACAATCCCGTTTCTTTTTTCAGAATCTCCAATTTGATAATCTTTTAAAATATTTTCATTTACAACGTCAATGCTCTCACCATTTAAAGATTTCAAAGTAACAATAGCAACAACAGATTGCGTTTTTTTAGTCAAATCGTATAAAGTCAAATTGATATCTTTTTCAACGTCACTACTTAGTACATCTGCATTATCCGAAATATATCCGTTAAATTGCAAATTATCAGCAACTGAAGCAAATGCTGTACCTGCTAAAAACAACAGAGAAAATAAAGTAATATATAACTTCCTTAACATCAAAAATACCCCTTTATTAAACTAAAAAAGGCGACACCCAGATTCGAACTGGGGGATAAGAGCTTTGCAGGCTCCTGCCTTACCACTTGGCCATGTCGCCGTCCTCGTTTCTCTATAATAAAAAAGACATAACATAATGTCAAGGTATTTAGTTAACTAAATTCGGTATAATAATAAATATTATCTGATACTACAATATAAAAAAGCGGATACAAATCATTGTACCCGCTTTTTCTAGTTTATAAAAAGACTACTTTGTTTGGTAGTAATCTATTACAACACCTTCATAAGCGTCTTTGTAAATAGCTTTGATATCTTCCATCAACGGATAAGCCGGGTTAGCACCTGTACATTGATCGTCAAATGCTAATTCTACCATTTCATCTAACTTAGCGTTGAAGTCAGCTTCTTTAACACCAAAGTCTTTGATTGAATTTGGAAGATTTACAGCTTTCATCAATTTGTCGATTGCATCGATTAACAATTGAACTTTTTCATCATCGTTCTTTCCACCCAATCCTAATTCGTCTGCAATTTGAGCATATTTAGCTTTTGCATTCGGGAATTTGTATTGTGGGAAGATACATTGTTTTTTCGGACAATCAACTGCGTTGTATTTGATTACTTGTCTGATTAACAATGCGTTAGCAACACCGTGAGGTACATTGAACATAGCACCTAGTTTGTGAGCCATTGAGTGGCACAATCCTAAGAATGCGTTTGCAAATGCCATACCTGCAATTGTTGCTGCATAGTGCATTTTTTCTCTAGCAATCGGATCATTAGCACCTTCAGACCAAGATCTTTCTAAATATCTGAATACTAATTTTGTAGCTTCCAATGCATTTGAATTTGTGAAGTTTGTAGCCATTGCTGATACATAAGCTTCAATTGAGTGAACTAAAGCATCGATACCAGATGCAGCTGTCAAACCTTTTGGCATTCCATCTACAAAGTTTGGATCGATAATTGCCATATTAGGTGTCAAAGCATAATCTGCGATTGCATATTTTACGTGAGTTTCATCATCAGTAATGATTGCAAATGGTGTAACTTCTGAACCAGTACCTGAAGTTGTAGGTATTGCAACCATTGTTGCTTTTCTACCCAATTCAGGAATTCTGCAAATTCTTTTTCTGATATCCATAAATCTCATTGAAATATCTTCAAATACTGTATCTGGTTGTTCATACATTAACCACATAATTTTTGCAGCATCCATAGGAGATCCGCCACCTAATGAAATGATTACATCTGGTTCATAAGGTCTGATGATTTCCATAGCTTGGTTAATTGTTGATAATGTAGGATCCGGTTTTACATCAAAGAAGATTTGGTGGTCAATACCAATTTCATCCAATACATTAACTATGCTATCAACCGCACCTGAGTTGAATAAGAATCTATCTGTAACGATGAATGCACGTTTTTTACCTTGAAGTTCACGAAGAGCAAGATCAACTGCGCCTCTTTTAAAGTAAACTTTCGGAGGAACTTTGAACCATAGCATATTTTCTCTCCTTTCAGCGACTGTCTTGTAGTTCAATAAGTTTTCAACGCCAATGTTTCCTGATATAGCGTTTTTACCCCAAGAACCGCAGCCTAATGAAAGTGACGGTTCAAGTTTGAAGTTGTACAAATCTCCGATACCGCCTTGTGCTGATGGTGAGTTAATCAATACACGGCAAGCTGGCATTTTTTCAGCAAATCTGTCAACTCTTTCTTGACTACGAGTATCTGTATAAAGGTCTGCTGAGTGACCAGCTCCGCCTTTTGATACCAACTCATAAGTCATTGCTGTTGCTTCTTCAAAATCTTTTGCTCTGTACATTGTCAAAATCGGTGACAATTTTTCTCTTGAGAACGGATCTTCCCAATCTACTGATGGTCTTTCTGCCAATAAGATTTTTGCTGTTTGAGGAACTTTGAATCCTGCCAATTCAGCAATTCTGTGTGCAGGCTGACCAACGATATCTGGGTGTGCAGTACCACGTTTTGGATCGATGAAAGGCAAATCTATCATTTTCTTTTCATCAGCTGCACTTAAAAGATATGCGCCTCTGTATATGAATTCTTTTTTAACTTCTTCATAAACTTTATCTACTACAACTACTGATTGTTCTGACGCACAAATCATACCGTTATCGAATGTTTTTGACATCAATATAGAAGATACAGCCATTTTAATATCAGCTGTTTCATCAATAACTGCAGCTGCATTACCAGGACCTACACCTAAAGCTGGGTTTCCTGAAGAATAAGCTGCTTTAACCATTCCAGGACCACCTGTTGCCAAAATGCAAGAAATTGAATCATGTTTAATTAATTGGTTTGTCAATTCGATTGCAGGTTGATCAATCCATCCGATAATATCTTCAGGAGCACCTGCTTTTACTGCAGCTTCTAAAACTAATTTTGCTGCTGCAATTGTACATTTTGTTGCTCTTGGGTGTGGTGAAAAGATAATACCATTTCTTGTTTTTAATGCTATTAATGACTTGAATATAGCTGTAGATGTTGGGTTTGTTGTAGGCACGATACCTGCAATTACACCTAGAGGGTCTGCAACTATTTTAATACCGTTTGCTTTATCTTCTTTAATGATACCGCAAGTTTTTGCGTTTTTGTGTTTGTTGTAAATGTATTCTGATGCAAAATGGTTTTTAATAATTTTATCTTCCAAAACACCCATTCCAGTTTCTTCAACTGCCATTCTGGCTAAAGGAATACGTGCTTTGTCTGCTGCTGTTGCTGCAGCTTTGAAGATTGCATCCACTTGTTCTTGTGTAAATGTTGCATAAATCTTTTGAGCTTTTTTTACTCTTTCAATAAGCAATTCCAATTGCTCAGCGTTGTCAACCAAGTTTGACTGGTTTAAAGCCTTTTCAAGGTTTTCAACTGTCTTTTTGCTTTTTGTTGTCATAATTATTTTCTCCTTAATGTAACTTGACAATTGCTATTTTATTATTCCGTAAACTCATTTTAGCAAATAATACTAAAATATCAATTCGTGAATTATTTCACAATTACATTATAAAATAAATACATGACAAAAGCAAGTGTATTTTTTACAATCTTTATACAAATTTAATATTTCAACTATTCAGATGAAATAGTTATCATAAATATAGTCTATACTTAATTTATGGATATTTTAAAAAAAATTATATATACATTCTTAAAGTTACAGGAAAAGCAACTAGATATAAGGCTGGACAAGCACTTAAAGACAAGTGCAATTAACAAAACCTCTAAAACATTTGTTTCAGCAAATGCCACAGTTACAATTAACGCCGAAACACAAAAGAACAAAGATCTTGTTCTAAAAGCTGCCAATGAAATAGTTTCAGGTGTAAAAAACAATCCTTACATGCTTTTGGAATATATAAAAGCTCATGGAACAAAAGTTGTTAAGCTACAAAATGCTGATAAAATTTTAGCACTAATAAACGAAGATGAGGGTCTTGTATGCGAATTAAAAGGACTCGAAGCTTTATATATAAACATCTTAACAGACAACGGGATCGCTTTTAGAAGCAAGCCCATGTTCATACTTAGAGATGGCGACATTGAACCGTATTATATGCTTCATCAATTTTACAAATGGTATTCACTATATAAAGATTTGCCGGGGTTTGATTACCAATCCCAAAAACTTTTCAAAAAATATCTGAATTCTTCTGATACAAAAGGAATCGAAAAACTTACATTAGAAGAGATGACAGGCTTGAAAGAAGCAATTCAAAGGGACAATGAAGCAACTGATTTTACAATATCTTATGCAAAATCAATAGATGGAAGCAAAAATGTTTTAAACAAAATTCAAACAGAAGGCGGAGCAGATATATAAAAAAGGAAAAACCGATCAGTCTTTCCTTTTTTAAACTTTAAATTGTAGTATATCTGAAATCTTCTTGCCAAGTTTGCAATCCACCATCCAATATGACAACAGGATATGAATATTCGGCCAATAACAATGCAGCTTTTGCAGCCAAAAGGCATTGCTGATTATAAGAATAGACTACACTTACTTTTTCTTTAGAAATCTTATCTAGATTATCTGCAATTTTATCTTTAGGCATTGAAATAGCTCCCGGAATATGAGCAATTTCATAATCTTCAGAACGTCTTACATCAAGAAGATTTACTTCTCCTTCATCCATTAGAGTTTTAAGTTCAATAGGACCTACGGTATAAGCTAAAAGCCTGGTAAAATAACTCTGCGCTTCGACTGTATTCTGGCGCAGATCTTTCACTTTGTCATTCATAACTTGATTTTCCTTTCTTTATTCAAGAAATAAGATAAATCAAGCTATGAAAAAAGTGTATGGTTATTGGGGTAAAAATAATTTAGTAAGATGGGTAAATGTCTAATTATAACTCTTGTCAAACTCGCTGATCATAAACTATGCAGCGTAATTTATATGACCTGCAACACTCGGATGAATGTTTGCATCATTGTTTGATCTTTTAAATTCATTTATAGCTCTGCTTACTTTGTTTGCAAAAGCTGTTAATATATTTGGGTTTTGAACCATATCTGCTCTTTTTGAGCGATTCATATCATTTTCAAAATTAATTTTTGCGTTAGGGTTTTGTAATGCAAGGATAGCAACACTTGGGGTGATGTTATTCATATTACCTTCACCAAATGAAATGTACTTTCTACTGTTTAATGCGTTTTGAATTCTATCTACTTTCATCTTAATCCTCCTCTCTGAGGTTTTTATTAAGTGTTTATTTAACACTTCATCCTTACAATTTCACTATAAACTAGAATAATTTATTTGTCAACCCCTACTATGAACTTTTGTTAAGATAGCAAAACCCTTGTTATTACTAAGTTTATAGGATAAAGTGTAAATTTTCCACTTATTTTAAAGTGTTTTTTTTACACTTTTCTTAAAAAAATACCCATGCTGCTATTATTTTTATTGTCATGGCAGGCTATTTAGCAAAGAAAAAATATAGCATAACTTACTAATTGTGAAAAAGATTATCTTCAGGTTAAATAAAGATAATCTTTTTCATACTTCCAGCTATTCTTAATTCCAACGGGGGCAATTCAGCTCCCTTTTTTTTGACTAATAAAATTCTACCATGGGTAATCTTTTTTAATTTCCCAGTTATCCATCATAATCAGCGCTGCGCAAAAACGATTGCTATTAGGTCCTTCCATTGTTTTATATTTACAACCACAATCAGCATAAGAAGCATAACCATTTTTAAAAACATTCCTTTGCCATGCACTTGACTGCTTTCTCCATACCCACCAACCAAAAGGGACAAACCCCTCACCTTTTATAAAATTTGCGTTTGTAGGCTCTACAAGAGAAAAATGATAAATATCTCGTCCAAACATATTTGGTCTTTTGTTACCATTCAAATCAATCAAGACCTGATATTTACCCCAAAAATAAAGATTTACACCTGATGACAGGACAACCTTCAATGCACGTTGAAACCCTTGTATATGTTCTACTGCTGGATCAATATCACTATTAAGAGAAGATGAACTAATAAGTTTTACTTGTGAACTTTTTATGTATGGCACAAGATACAAAGACCAGAAATCAATATCATCAAAAGACTGACTATAATTCCAATATTCTCGACTTTCGTTATTAACTTCTGATAAAGCTATAGCCTGATTAAGTTCGGAATATGTCTTTTTTAACAGAGCTATAGTTTCTTGTTTTTGGTATTTGCCAATCATGATCGGAATAGTCATTGCTGCAACTATACCGATAATGCCTAAAGTAATAAGAACTTCAGCAAGAGTAAAGGCACATTTTTTGTTTTTCTTATTTAAGATCCTTCGTACTTTGTCCTCAGGATGACATGCGTTTGTACACATTCTAAATACCATGTCATTCTGAGCGAAGCGAAGAATCTTTATTTTGTTCTCTTTTGTGATCCTTAGTGCTCTGCCCTCAGGAAGATATGGAAAAATACGTGTTTTAAGCCTTAATAAATCTAATGCAAATTCTAAAAATTTTCCATTAAGGAGCTTTTTCTCGGGTGCCCCCCCCCCCCCGTTTTTCAAGTATAGCGTGCATTTCCAGCTCCTCTCTTAAATTTTAATTATATTATAAATTTGGCAAATCACCTTTTACAATTGCTGTTTCATCGCCTTCAAGTTCAAATACTTTATGCAAAGCTTTCAAAGCTTTATGAGCATCATCTTTATCAACAAGACAGCTTATTTTGATTTCACTTGTTGAAATCATCTTGATATTTACACCCAATTCAGCTAAAGTTTCAAACATTGTTGAAGCAATACCGGGTCTGTCAATCATGCCTGCTCCTACTATTGAAACTTTTGCAATATTGTCATTTACTTGAATATCTCCGCAATTCAGGTCTTTTTTCATATTATTAAGAGTTGCAATAGTTTTATCCAAATCGGCACTGTCTATTGTAAATGCAATATCATTTGTATTTGAGACTTTTCTTGCATAAGATTGGATAATCATATCAACTGAAATATGTTCTTTTGCGAGATTTCCGAATAATTTTGCAGCTTGTCCAGGGACATCAGGAACATCACATACTACAATTCTTGCTTGCGATAAATCTGCTGCAACACCTGTAACCGGTTTATAAATTTCCATTTTATCAACTCCTAATATTAAAGTACCTAAATTATCAGTTTTAAAACTACTTCTTACTCGAAGCGGAACATTAAATTGTTTTGCAGTCTCTACGCTTCTTGGATGCAGTACATTAGCACCAGCATGAGCAAGTTCCAACATTTCTTCATAAGAAATTTCATCCAAACGTGTAGCTTTTGGAACTATTCTCGGATCTGTTGTATAAACGCCTTCTACATCGGTATAAATATCACAACGATCAGCATTTAATGCGGCAGCAAGTGCAACTGCAGAAGTATCAGAACCACCACGTCCGAGAGTTGTAATTTCTCCATCCTCTGTTACACCTTGGAAGCCTGCAACTACAATTATTTTACCCTCTTTCAAATTTTTTTTAAGTTTATCAGTCTTTATATTGACAATTCTTGCCTTTGAATGAACGTTTTCTGTCATTATACCGATTTGCATAGCGTTGAAGCTTACTGCTTCATAACCTTGAGCTTGAATTGCCATAGCAAGCAATGCGATAGATACACCTTCTCCTGTTGAAAGAAGCATGTCCATTTCTCTGCCTGATGGATTCGGGCTTAAGTCTTTTGCCATTTTTACCAGATAATCTGTTGTATGCCCCATCGCTGAAACTACTACAACGACATCGTTCCCGTTATTCTTTTCTTTTATAACTGTTTTAGCTACATTTTTTATTTTTTCGGTATCTGCTACTGATGTACCGCCAAACTTTTGTACAATAACCTTTCTCAATTTTATTCCTTTTCCTGTAATTTATTTAACAATTCAGTTAATTCAACTGATTTGTCAGGGTATTTAAACGAGTTTTCATCAATACTTTTAATCTTTTGTTCAAAGTTCAATGTTTCTTTTATATTATATTCACAAACGTTTTGCTTGACAAGTATGTAATTTACATAAAACAACATATTCAGAATTTGTAAGTCATCTTCTGCACATCGCAATGCTTTTCGTAATTTTCGATTCGCATCAGCATAATTTTCTAAAGAAATTAAAAACTTAGCATAATCTATATAAGTTTTAATATGCAACGGATTTTCTTTAATTGACATTTCAAAATATTCTTTTGCATTTGAACTGTCCCCAAGATGCATATATGCTTTTGCTATATAATAATAATTTATTACATCGGTCGGCTCGATTTTCAATGAAGCTTTGAATGAGTGGATACCTTCCCGATATTTTTCATCTGAGCAGTATAAAAGGCCTAAAGCTCTTTGAGATAGGGAGTTTTCCTGATTATTCTTTAATATATTTTCAATTTCTTCTCTATTATCAAAAGCTTCACCTTTAACTACTTCAAGAAAAGCTTTTAATAATTTCATCTCAGAATTTTCGCTATCAAGACTTTCGGCTTTTTGAAGTTTTTCAAAAGCTTCGTCATATTTTTCAAATTTTATAAGAGAAATCGCCCATTCTATATACAAATTTGCAATGATTAAAGAAAGTTCTTCAGCTTTCTTATAGCATTCTAACGATAAATTTTCTTCGTTTTTCAAGCGGTAAATCTTACCTAAAAGAAGATAGCAGGGAAGCATATTTTTATTGAAATCCAACGCCTTTTTTATATAAAATATTGCACCGTCATAATCTTTTAAGATAAATTTCAATTTTGCATATTCATAAGAATTTCCTTCATTTGGAGAAACGTTTGCAAGAAATTGCAATTTGCTTTCTGCATCATCATACATTTTCAATTTAATTTCCATAACAGCAGCTAAAAAAAGTGCATTAGAATTATATCGGTTATACTTTGATGAAAGCACAAATTTTTCATGCGCTTCATTCAATTTTTCCTGCTTCATCAAAGACATACCCCAGCCTAAATATACTTCTGAGTTTGTCGGTGTAATTTTATCAGCATTTTCAAAAGCTTCATCAGCCTCATCGTAAAGCCCGACATTCAAAAGCGCATAACCTAAGTTTTTCCAAATCAATTTGTCGTTTTTATTCAAATTGGCAGATTTTTTATATGCTTTGACAGAATCATCAAACCTGAAAAGCTTGTCATAAATTATTCCCTTGTATTTATAAACAAGAGCATCTTCTTGAGGAAGACTTTCTGCCTCTGTCAAAATTTCCAAAGCATCCTTATATTGACCTTTATCAATTAACTTCTTAGCTCGATTAACATAAGCTACAGATGGAAGTGATTGAATTACGGAATCACTTTTATAATCATCAATTTTGGAATTTAGAGTTTTTACTTTATCTATTATTTCTTCAATCCAATCAGACAATCCGCCACCTCTCTGAATGCTCCGCATCCGCCGTCTTTGCTTGTAATTTGTATGCCTTCTAACTCCTTTAATGCTAAAGGTGCATGAGGAACAGTAAGACAATGTTTTGTGAATTTCAAACTTTCCAAATCATTTACGTCATCACCTATGTACAAATATTCATCCTCCGATAATGAATATTTTTCTACAATGCCTTTAATTATATCTATTTTCTTTCTTATATTTGTATGAACTTCTTTTATATCAAATTTTTTAGCAATCATTTCAATTGCGCGGTTAGATTCACCGGAAACTATTGCTATATCAAATCCGTTCTTTTTTAATATTGAAAATCCCATGACATCTGCAAAGTTTAACTTTCTTGAAATATCTCCGCTGTCAGAAATATAAACACAATTGTCTGTTACAACACCGTCAAAATCTGTAATAACCATTTTTATAGTATCAGGTAATTTCAAATCAGTCATATTTCCAACAATCCTCACTTTACATTATTAACACACGGACGCTTATTTGTTATAATAAAGTATAACATAAAAAAGGTTATGATAATAATAGATTAAAGGTTAAACTAATGCTCTGGTATGTAATTAATATCTCAATAATTGTCGTTTTCATCGCGCTATTTCTTGTAACAAGACAGATGAACAAGCGATGGTCTAAAATTAACGATTATCTCGGAATGGTTACGAATACCGTCAACTCGGTACGTTACGGGAACCTCTCAACAAAGATAGAAAAAATAGAACATCCAACATATCAAAACGTTACGGACAGTATTAACAGAATGGTTGAAACTCTAAACGACCGCGAAAAAATGATTGTTGAATATCAAGCCGAACTTATCAGGCAGAACAAATTACTTGAGAGCGTTATTAACTCTCTTTCTGACGGCATTCTTATCGTGAACGAGCAGGGGAATATCTTAAGAGCGACCCCGAAAATCATAAAATGGTTCGGGGTTAAAGGAAACGACATTTTAGGCAAAAACGTTTACGACTTTATTGAAATCGACGGCGGAAATACAATTGAAAAACTTTCAGATACCGATGTTTTTATAAAAAATACTCCGACAAATAATTTTATAATAAATTCAGTAAGACTTTCTCTTGATGATAAAAAACGCTATGTTCTTCTTATAAAAGATATAACAACTCAAAGAGAAATAGAAACTTTAAAAGAAGATTTTGTTGCAACTCTGACCCATGACTTAAAAGTACCGATTGTAGCAGAAGCAAACATTCTGAATTTTCTTATAGACGGCAAGTTCGGAGAAATTAATGACAAACAAAAAGTTGCACTGTTAAATATGAAATCTTCAAACGAAGAGCTTATTGATCTTGTACAGATTGTTCTTGAAACTTACAAAATCAAAGAAACAGGAATTCCTCTTCTTAAAGAAAATATTAAACTTAACGAATTTTTGACAGACATCGTGAATGAAGTTCAGCCAATCGCTGCCAATTCAGGACTGGTCATTAACTTTACTCCGACCGAAAAGAATTTAACAGTATCTGCCGATGTCATGCAGCTTAAAAGGGTTGTTAAAAACTTAATTTCAAACGCAATTTCGCACAGCAACACGAAAAAAGATATTGATATAAAAACCGGAGAAATCTCAGGTTTTGTCACAATTTCAGTAATAGATTACGGCCAGGGGCTTCCGGAAGAAGAACTTAAATTAATTTTTAACAAATATTATTCTGCCGCAAAAAAATTCCGTAAAATCGGAACCGGTTTAGGGCTTTATCTATCACAGCAGATTGCAAAATCTCACGGCGGAGAAATTACCGTGCAAAGTGAAGAAAATGTCAGAACTGA
>CALVAU010000089.1 GCA_944325615.1 Candidatus Gastranaerophilales bacterium
ATAATATCAAAAGCAAGCTTTGTTTGAGCAAAGCGAGTCAGCTTGCTTTAGGTGAAACAAATTACAATTGATTAGCGAACGGAGTATCAGGTCGTGGTTTGCGTCGCTTTTCCATAAAAGCGACCGCCGTCTGCGTAAGACCCGCCGGGGGCTATATTATTTTTTGATTTATTCTTATAACAAATATTATGTAAAAAATTTGTTTTTATTCGAAATTTTAATTATAATCTGAGTATGCAGAATTTGGATGACAGCAGACTTGCTGATTTAAAAAATAGAGTTAAAAATAAGCTCGATGAAACAAACCTATATCAGTTTAAAGGTACTGTATCAAAGTTGTTGGGACTTACTGTTGAAGTAAAATTGCCTGGACTTAAAATTGGCGATTTATGTTATATTGAAACAGATACTGGTGAGAAAAAACCTGCAGAAGTTGTTGCATTCAAAGGTGAAGCTGCACAATTGCTTTTGTTGCTTGATGGAAACGGTATCGGGCAGGGAAGTTTGGTTACATCAATGGGAAAACCTATTATTATTCCTGTCGGTGATTTCCTTTTAGGCAGATTGATTAATCCGATGGGAGAGCCTATTGACGGCAAACCTCTTGATACAACTGGGGCTACTTGGCGTCCTATTGAAGGGCCTCCGCCAAGACCTTTTGAGCGCCCGATAATTACAGAGATATTTTCAACCGGAGTAAGAGCTATTGATAGTTGTATGACAATGGGATGCGGACAGCGTCTTGGTCTTTTTGCAGGCTCAGGTGTCGGTAAAAGTACGCTATTGGGTATGATTGCAAGAAATTCTGATGCTGATGTAAACGTTGTAGCTCTAATCGGTGAACGTGGTCGTGAGGTAAAAGAGTTTGTAGAGGATGCGCTTGGTGAAGAAGGTATGAAAAAATCAGTGCTGGTCTGCTCAACTGGTGATCAGCCTCCATTGATAAGACAAAAAGCTCTTCAGGCTGCGACTGCCGTTTGTGAATATTTCAGAGATCAGGGTAAAAAAGTTTTTTTAATGACAGATACTGTTACTCGTTGTGCTATGGCAGGTCGTGAGGTTGGACTTTCAATTGGTGAGCCTCCTACTATGAAAGGTTATCCGCCATCTATTTTCTCTTGGCTCCAAAAAGTTTTGGAACGTGCAGGGAATAGTCCTAAGGGTTCGATTACTGCTCTTTATACAGTATTGATGGAAGGTGATGATATTTCAGATCCTATTGTAGATATTGTGCGTGGTATTGTTGACGGGCACATTTTCTTATCCCGTAAGGTTGCTGAGATGAACCATTATCCCGCTATTGACGTTTTATGAAGTATTTCAAGGTTAATGTCGGCGATTGCAACGCCTGAACATAAAGCTGCTGCAGGCAAAATGCGTGCAATTATGGCTTTGTATCGAGAAAACAAAGATTTGATTGATGTAGGTATGTATCAGCCAGGAACAAATCCTAAATTAGATATTGCAATTGAAATGATGCCCAAAATTAATGCGTTTTTGCAGCAACGAACAACCGATATCGTAAGTATGGATACAACAATCGGTACTTTGGTTGATATGATGAAAGATGTTGAAATTTAAGGTTTTGCGTTTGTATTTTCAATCAGATTTTTTAGTTTTTCAGCTATTATAATCGTGTTAATTGTTTTGTCATGCAAGGTTAAAGCTACAGAGTTTATATCTTGCGGTGTAATTTCAAAGTCTTTTGCTATTGCTGTTGTATTTGAGATTAATTTTATATGTGAGAGTATATCTTGCAGTTTGTATTCAAGTTCAGCTATTAAGTCGTCATATCTTCCAAATTGAGAGTTTTGGTGCGTCATTAAAGTCCTTTTAATGTAAATAAATGTTTCTATAATCTAATTGTAACTAGATTTAATCGAGTTGTCAATAGAAAAATGCCAATTGTAAACGCAAAATTTATAATTAGAATATGGTAATCGTTAATTTATACAAGGTTAAATGGAATAAAAGATATACAAGCAAAGAAATTGCTAAAATTTCTGGTCTGAGTACAGCTACAATAACAAAGTTGACTAAAGGTGAACACGTTGATATGAAATTGAGTACTTTAGAGAAAATAGCAAAGTTTTTAAATTGCAGTGTGAAGGATATTTTAGAAGAAATTCCTGATTAGTTTTTGTTATATATACATTTTTTTCCTTTGTGATAGAATGGTTGCGGAGATGAAATTATGAATTTACCGCAAAATTTTGTACCCGCAATGTTAATGACTTTGTTTGCAGGACTTACCACTGCAATAGGTGGCGGGATTGCTTTTATTGTAAAAAAAGATAACCTTCGTGCATTATCTGTTGGACTTGGTTTTTCAGCAGGTGTTATGATATTTTTATCATTTACGGATATTATTCCAGAAGCATCTGAGATGTTAGCTGTAAATTATCCAAATATGCATGAGTGGATGGTTTTTATGGGATTTATTATCGGAATTGTTGTTGCGATTCTGATTGATTATTTTTTGCCTGATCACGTTGATCCTGATGAATTGGCAGATCCTGAAGCCCCTTGTAATCACAGACATAAAATAAAACGTGCAGGGCTTTTGACAGCTATTGCAATTTGTGTACACAACTTTCCTGAAGGTATGGCAACCTTTTTGACTACTACTCAGGATTTGACTTTAGGTATTACAGTTGGTCTTGCAATTGCAATTCATAATATTCCTGAAGGTATTGCCGTTGCATTGCCTATTTATCATGTAACCGGCAAAAAAAGATATGCGATGTTATATGCAGCATTGTCTGGTATGACAGAGCCTATCGGGGCTTTGATAGGTATGATTTTGTTTAGCTTATTTTTACCTCAAGTACTTGTTGGGATTTTACTTGCAGCTGTTGCAGGTATTATGATTTATCTTTCATTTGATACATTGCTTCCTTTATCAAGAGAGTATGGCAATTGGCACTTGTCAATGGTAGGAATTGTAACAGGTATGCTATTTGTCTGGGCTGGATTAATAGTATTGGGGCATGTCTAATTAGAAAATAAAAAAAGTTTAATCAAACAAAATAATGCAGTTTTAGGATAATATAAAACTGCATTATTTATATGGTTTGTAAGTTGATATTGTCCGTATTTTTACGTACGAAATTCTACGTACGTGTAATTGCGGACTTTTATAATTTTCAGAATAGTTTATACTCAAAATGTAGATACGGTTGAAGCAGATAACAGAAGGGAAGATAAATTCAACCGTAATGGGAGAAATAATGGGATATATTCATTGTTGTGGCGGTTTGCGCAGAACAAGGACGTATTTTGTCAAGCCGGAAAAAGGGTTTAGTGAATGTCGTCTGGATTTATTAGAAGAATGTCCGGTATGCGCAAATAAGGTAATACAACTTACAAGAAGAAGTTTAGATAATAAAATTTCTGTTGTTAGAAAAACCAATGAAAAAGCCGAAAAATTTTTTGAAAAATTAAAACGACTTATTCTATACGAACAAGATAGTTTGCCGCTATCGGTTTCACAAGTTAATAAAAAAGATTTGGGGTACTCGGAATATGGTAAAAAATGTTTTTGTTCTTCAAATCTCAGCACATTGAAAATCGGAAAATATGAAAATAAAGATTTGATATCTCAAGAAAAAATTCTTTTAAAGTAAGTAGATATAAGGTTAAAAAACTCCAACTCTAAGATACACAGAAAATCCGTTAATTAAAACGGAAATATTCTTAAATTATCTTACTCTTGCGGGAGGAGGTTATAATCCTCCCTTTTTTTTAAATAGAAGTATTATTAATCAACGGGATTTTGTGTACGCTAATATTTAGAAAAGATATAAATAACCTTTTAATAACAAGGAATTAAGATAATGAGATTATCACCAAAGGAAGTGAGAGTTTTGACTTTGGTTGCCAAGGGTTATTCAGATAAGGAAGTTGGTTTAAAATTAAAAATTTCAGAACGAACCGTACAAACTCATATGACGAGAATCCTTCTTAAACTTGATGCAAAAAACAGAGTCAATGCAGCAGTATTATTTTTCATAAATAATCCGAAATTATTAGAGAACTAGTCTTGCAAATATAAGGTATGCTATGAAAAGAATTATTATTCATTGGACCGCAGGAGGTTATTATCCAAATGCGGATGAGAAAAACTATTATCATTTTTTGATAGATAAAGATGGAATTTTGCATTTAGGAAAATTCAAACCGGAAGCCAACCTTAATTGTAAAAAAGGTAGCTATGCCGCACATACAGGTGGAGGAAATACCGGATCTATTGGGGTTGCTATGTGTGCGATGGCGGGTTTTAAAAATAAATCTGCTTGCGGCAATTATCCTATAACTAAAAAACAATTTGAAGCAACTATGGCTAAATGTGCAGAATTAGCTCTTAGATACAACATTTCTGTAAATTCTGCAAATATAATGACGCATTATGAATTTGGACTTAAAAATCCAAATACTTCAAGTGCAGGCAAAATTGATGTTACTTATATCCCCCCCTATCCTTGGGTTGATAAAAATGAAGCGGGAAGTTTTATGCGATCAAAAATCAAATGGTATATTTCAAAAGTGAAAGAGGGTTAATTATGGAAACAGCTTATTACAATTTATCAGGCGGTATAAATCAAGCTTTAACTAAAACAGAGTTAGGGCTCAATGTGAAAAAAATGTACTGGGCTGATAGCGAAAATGTTGAAATTTATAGAAACAGGGGGATAAAAAAACAAGCTGGAAATGTATTGTTATGCGAGCTTCCTGAAAAAGATTCGATTACAGGTTTGCATGAAATGGTTTATAAAGAAGATCGCAAACTTATTATAACAACAGAAACCGGTAAAATTTATATTTATAATCCTCAAACCTCCGGCTTTACCAAGCTAGATAAAACTTTAGAAGGCAAAAAGCCTTATTTTGTATCATTTTTAAATGGGGTTTTGGTAATAACTGAAAGTGACGGATTATTTTATATAAAAAACAGCGATGGTTTTGAAATAGTGGATTGTAACTTAAATGATGGATCTGGACTTCCTGTTACAGGTAGTGTTTTGACTGTTTATCGAAGCCGAATATGGGTTGCAAGTAAATCTACAATATATTATTCAGCACTCGGAACTTATAATGATTTTACGACTGAAGGGGATGCTGGGTATATCAGTGATTTTCATACAGATACGGATGAGATTACAGGCTTAAAAGCATATAAGGATTATCTTGCGATTTATAAAAGAAATAAAGTTTATCTTTTGACAGGTACAAGTGCAGATGATTTTGCAATAGTTCCTTTTGCAGATAAAGGTACTGTCGCACCAAGAAGTATTGTGAATGTAGAAAATAAACAATATTTTCTATCTTCAGGTATATACGCACTCGAACAAGTTGGAGAATTAAATCAAATTCAATTGGGATCAGAAATCTCAAATAACATAAGACCGGAATTTGATAGTTTTAACAAAAGCAGTATATCAGAAACAATTTGCGTTCATTACGAAAATAAAAATCAAATGTGGTATTTTATCCCATATAATGCAGTAGATTATTACAATACGGTATGGATTAATGATTATGTAAACAAGGCTTGGTATAAAAGAATTATCCCACAAAAGATTACAACAGCCGGATTGTTTGATGAAAGTGTTATTACAGCAGATGTTGACGGAAAAATTTATAAAGAAGACCAAGGTTCTACTTTTAATGGCGAGCCTATAAAGTTTATGTGGAAGTCTCCATTTTTAGCAATAGATTCAACATTTCATCGAAAAATAATAGATGAATTTTATTTTATTCTAGATGATGCGAGTGATAATAACTTCAATTTTTCTGTTTACAAAGATTATGACAGTCAGGTGGCTGATGATCCTGAAAAAATTTATTCAATGCATTTTGAGCATTTGATTTGGGCAGATGATACGACATCTGATGATTTACCTTGTCATTGGACTCCTGATGATGCTGAAATTCCTGTATGGCCTGTCAATAAAGATGTTTTAGAAAAAGCCGAGATATCTGAGGCGAATTATTCAATTCAGTTGTGCGTAGAAGGTCATGAAATTAACGAGGATGTTGTAATTATCGGACTACAATTCAGAGAAATTTATAATGACGATTAGCACCGTTCATTCAATATATGTGTAATTAGTAAAAAAACATGAAAGGAAATTTGAAAATGGCTGAAAATTCTTATTCTGCATTTATCCCTGAAATCTGGAGTGCAAAACTTAATACAATGCTTGAAAAAGATTGCGTAATGCTCCAATGTGTAAACAGAAATTATGAAGGGGAAATTAAAAATCAAGGTGATAAAGTAAAAATCATAACTCCTGCTCCTGTAACTATTGAAACTTTAAGCGATGGCGCAATTACTTATGACGAATTGGCTCCAACATCATCAGATTTAATAATTGATCAGAAAAAATTCTTCGCATTCAAAATTAATGATGTAGCTCAAGTTCAGTCAAATGCAGATATTATGGAAGCTCATTTGACAAATGCAAAAAATGCAATTGAAGAAGTTCAAGATTCATATTTAC
>CALVAU010000090.1 GCA_944325615.1 Candidatus Gastranaerophilales bacterium
TTAAATCTATTTTAGAACCTTATAAGTCGAAGTATGAATTCTATTATTATGGTTCAAGAGTAAAGGGTAATTTCAGGTTTTTATCCGATTTAGATATACTTGTTACAAATTCCGGTAAAATTAATCTAGAAGATATCAATTTTATCAAAGAAGCTTTTGACAAAAGTTTGCTGCCCTATATTGTCAATCTGACTTATAATCCGGACAATAAATTTTATAAACTAATACAACCTGATTTGGTACAAATTTTTTAGAATTATTAACTTTTGTAAAGTTAAATTTGCAAGCTGTGATTTAGTAAATATAATAGTTTTACGAATTCTTAAAAATATTCGCCAAAATTTTAAGCAAATAACTAGCAATTTTTATTTCGTTTGAACGTTTACATATATAAGACATAATGATGTAATTGATTTATGGGATTAAAATAGAAAATAATAGTAAGTTGTAAAAATATAGGAGTAATTAGTTATGGCAGACGATTTAACAATCCAAGGGGTAAATCCTCAAGTACAGAAGAAAGACAACACGGGTCTTTATACCGGTATTGGGGCTCTTGCAGGAGCAGGTGCAGGTTATGGCATTGACAGATGGACTACAAAGCCGCAGTATTCATCTTTTAATGATTTAGTTGCTGAAAAACAAGATACTTTCAATGATAAAGTAAAGAATGCATCTGATGATACAAAAGGTGTTTGGGAAAAAGCAAAACAGGCAAGAGAAGCCGGTGAAAAAGCAGGTAATGACTGGGAATCTGAATTAGCTAAATACCAAGATGCCCATAAAGATGGTGATATAATCCCGGATGATAATTACAAAAATCTTGAGAAAGATTTAGAAGCAAAAAAAGAAGCTGTAACTAATAAAAGAGCTGAGCTTGAAAAAGCAGAAGCAGATAAGCTTAAGAAAAATAATACTGGCGCATTAACTGAAAAGCAGAAAAAAACTGCCGATGAGCTTAACAAAAAAATCGAGAATATAGAGAAATCAAAAAATGCTTATATTTCTGCAAGAGAAAAAGCTTTAGAAAATGTAAATAAAGTTATATCTGAGCCAAGAACATCATATACATATACTGAATTTGGTAAAACAATTTCATCAGAAGGTAATAAGTTTGAACAATTAATACAGAGAAAGAAATCATTTGAAACGACAATTTCAAGTGTTGAGTCTCATTTAAAAGATAAAAATTTTAAAAAGGGTTCTGAATTAACATTTATAGATCCTAAGACTAAAACAAAAGTTACAAGAGTTCCTAAAAATACGCAAGAAGTCAAAGCTGCAAAAGAATACTTTGCAAAAGCTTATGATACAGAATTAGCTAAATTATTCCCGAGTGTAGAAAAGGGTATTTTACATGATGTAGCTAATGAAGCCTCTGTAATTGTAGAAAATAATGTTGCTAATAATGCAAGTATAGATGCAAAGAAAGCCTTTTTACAGAAGAAAACTGCTGATTATAACAAAGCATTAGCTGATATTCCTACTGATACAGATGTCTATAATGAAGTAAAAAAGAGTGCAACAAAAGGTTCACATGCAGAAAGCCTTGTTAATAGATATAATTCAGTGCAAGCAGATATAACAAAGCTTGAAGCAGATATAGCTTCTACTCCAAGCGCTGATAAAAAGACTCTTAAAGATTTGCAAAATAGACTGGCTCAAAAGAAAGCTAATGCAAAATCACTACAAGATTCTATTCGACAGTCATATTATATGATACAAGATGCTCCGTTAGCGAAAAAAGTGGGTGAATTAGAAACTCAAAAATTATATCGTGATATACAAAGAATGAATGAGTTAGTTGCAAAAGAAAATGGTTCGAAACCTTCAACAACTTGGTTGGGCAGACTTTTTGGAATTGAAAACCCCACGCACTTAAATACTGCAGAAGCTAACGAATTAAAACAGTTAGAAACAAAATTAGCAGAAGCAGAAAAGAATCTGGGAACAAAAGAATATGAAAAAATTGTATCAGCAGCACAAAAAGCTACTGGCGTAGATGCAAATATCACAAAACTTGAAGGTGAAATAAAAGCTCTTGAAGATACAATAAAAGTTAGAAAAGAAGCTCAGAAACGTATTTCACAAATCTCTAAAGATGTGGAAGTTTGGGCTGGCAAAGGTGCAACAATTGATGCCGCCGGAAATATAATTAAAGCTGACGGCTCCGTATTTGTACCGGAAGCTGGTACAAATTTAGCATCTAAAGTTGGAGCTCCTATAAATGATCCGAAGCTGGCTAAACTTGACAGCACGATTGCTGGCATTAAGTCTCACATTCCTGTAGAAGGAACCGTTTTAACAGAAGAACAAATTGCACAGAAGGCAAAAGAAGCTGTAACAGATGCAATGTTAAAATCTGAGATTGATGCTCAGAGTGCAGCACAAAAGGCTGTGGATGAAGCTCGAGCTAAATTACCGAAAGGTAGTGCAAAAACGGCAGAAGAACTAAAAGAAGCTTTCATTAAAGAAAAAGGCAGCAAAGAAGATGCTATTAAGAAAGCCGGTGATAGTTTCAAAGATGATATAGCAAAATTATTTGAAAAGAAAGGCTTTGGAACCAAAATGGCACTATGTATCGCTGGTGGAGCATTAGTTCTCGGAGGGTTAGGCTACATGATGGCACCTAAAAGCAAAAATGCATAAGTCTGTAAAGGCTTCTATATTTTACAATAAAAACTTCGATTAGAAACCTAATCGAAGTTTTTATTTATAAAATATATTTCTCTTCTCCCTTTTTCTTTTTTGTGTTAAACTTATTTAATATTGGTGATGAGGTTGATTTATGATAAAGCTTAGAGAGTTTGTGTTTAAGCATCAGGAATTATTTACTATTCTTGGATTAAGCGTATTATTTTATTTTATATTCTTTCATAACATATGGACTTATGCTTTGATGGATGTCGATGAGTCAAGATATGTCTCAATGGCTAAAGATATGTTTAATACAAAGAATTTCTTGACACTGTATCTTAATAATGAATATTTCTTCGAAAAACCGCCGCTATATTTCTGGGGCGAATGCCTCTCGTTTGCAGTTTTCGGTAAGATTAATGAATTTACTGCGAGATTTCCGGTTGCTTTGTACGGTACTTTAGGCTGTTTTATGACTTATTTTATCGGTAAAAAAATTGTATCAAGAACATATGGAGTCGTCGCAGCTTTGATGCTTGCAACATCTCTTGAATTTTTAATACTTTCTAAATTTGCAATACTTGATATAGTTGTATCAACCTGCATTTTATTTTCTCTTGGATTTGGAGTTCTTACGTATTTCTGTAAAGAACAGAATAAAAAATACTTCTGGTGGCTGTTTTACATATTTTCAG
>CALVAU010000091.1 GCA_944325615.1 Candidatus Gastranaerophilales bacterium
ATTTTTGACTCCTTTTGGGACAATGAAAACCAATTAGGCACAAAAAATGCCATAGGAACAAAACCTACGGCAAAACCACCATGTATAATTGGGAAAACATGAATATCTCATTGCTGCAACTGGCAAAGGATGGTATAATATTTATAATTGTTGATTTACAGCGTCTTCATAAAAATTGAACCGCTTTTGAAATTCTTCCATAAGGATTTCTTCAGCAATTTTTTTATTTATTCCTTGGCAGTCCGTCTCCCGATAAAGTTGGAGGAAATAAGCAATTTCTTCTTTGGTTGTTAAACTCATAAGCAGCATACAGAATTGAAAGCTTTTCATAGATTTACTCCATTACAAATTTGCTATAAAAATACACAGACTAAAATGAGGTTAGGATGTTTATGAAAAAAATTGGAATTATACACCTTTCTGACATCCATTTTTGCTCAGAAAACCAAAAGGTTATTTGCCATCAATTAAATAAATTGCTGAGTGATATTAATAAAATTTCTAGTGAAGAAAACATTTGTATTAATGCAATATGTTTTACCGGCGATTTGATTAACGCCGGCTCTAACAATGAAACGGATTTTGATTTGTTTTTTGAAAATTTTGTATTCCCTCTTTTAGAAAATACTGGTTTAGATTTGGAAAACATATTTTTTGTGCCAGGAAATCATGAAATAGACACCAGCAAAATTGATGAGTATGCAGAAGCAGGAATTTGTTCAAAATTAATTGATAGCGAATCTATAGAGGCGTTCTTTAACAAACCTTCTCCCGCAGTTCTTCACAGAATAAATTATTTCCAAAGAATCTACGACTCATTCTGCGAGGCACCATTAATTTACAAAGATAAGTTCTGTAGGTGCTATAGAGTAGATATAAACAATGTTGTTTTTGGATTTGCTTGCCTAAACTCTGCGTGGCGTTCTTCTGGAAAAGGGGCAATAGAGCGCGGCAAGATGATTATTGGCGCAGCTCAAGTAAAAAATGCACTTGATGCTATTTCTGATGTCGATGTAAAAGTATGTTTAGTTCATCACCCATTAGATTGGTTAGTTGAATCTGATCAATTTGATGTTGAAAAAGCAATTTACAATTTTGATCTAATTTTTAATGGACATATACATACATTGGATTCAAAGCAAATTATTGCTTATCAAGGGCAATCTGTAATTAGTACATGTGGCAAATTTTTTCCTACAAAAGATTTTTATAATGGATATTCTATCGTTTCGATTGATCCAGAAACTCTGGAAGGCAAGATTTACTTAAGACAGTATTATTCAGGATCTCGCGAATGCTTCGATAAAAATTTGCAGTTGTATGATGATGGTTGTTTTGAATTTTTGCTTGGAAATCGCGATCCTTTGCTCATAAAGGCATTTGAGATATTACATGATATTCAACCTGGGTTTGTTGAGTATGCTACTGGTTTCTTTATATCAAATATTGCTGGCCATAAACCTGTCAAATCGTTTGAAGATGCTTTTGTTATTCCAGTATTGGGAAGATTTTCTGAATACGAAAAAGAGTCTAATCATGAACTTGAAGATATAAAAAAATATAATCCTTCAAGTGCGTTTATCCCTTTTGATGACATAGTATCTCAACAAGATAAAAACCTTATTATTTTAGGAAGAAAAGAATACGGGAAGACTACTCTGCTGCACTACTTGATAAGCGAGTATTTTAAACATTATGCCGAGTTTGGAAAAATACCAGTTCTTATTAATTGCTCAGAAGATTTCAGTGGAAAATCTCCCATTGAAAAAAAGAGCCAGCACTTTTTTACTGATTTTGGAACTGAAGATTTGTCCATTAGTATTAAAGAAATAGAAGACCTTGCGCTAAAAGGGAAATTTGTTTTCTTTTTTGACAATTTTGAAACAGCTTCTGCTAAAGAACTTGAAAAAATCAAAAAATTTACAGAAGAATTTCCCCAAAATAGATTTATCTATTCTGCAATTGAAACTGTTGACTCTGAGGATATTAACCGTGCGATTGATTTTTTGAACCAGAAAATAACAAAAGTTTACATTCATTCGATGGGGAAACAACAAGTAAGGGCTCTTGCAAATAGTATTTTTCCATCTGATTTCCCAATGAATGAAAACATAATTGATAAAGCTTTGCTTTGCTTCAGAAATACAAATTTACCTAAAACTCCATTTGTAATTTCACTTGTTCTTTCTCTTTGCTCTAATGACAAAGATTTTGTTCCCTTAAATGAATCTACCGTAATGCAAAATTTTCTAGATGCATTACTTGATAAAAACTCAAGCGAATCAGCTAAAACATCAACATATGATCATATAATTAGGGAAGATTTCCTTTGCTATCTGGTGGGAGAAATGCATCGTACAGATACCTATGCTGTCACACAGCAAAAGTTTGAAGAAATTCTCTCGCGGTATCATCAAGAAAAAGGCTGGACAATTAAAGAGACAAAGTTTGACCGTTTGTTTTTTTGAAAAAGGAATACTTTACCAGCACTCTGGCATTATAGCATTTCGATATTCTTGTATGGCACATTACTATTTAGCCAAGCTTGCTTTAAAATCGCCCGAAGTATTTAATCATATATTTACAGGTGATAACTATTTGTGTTATTACTTTGAAATTAATTATCTGACAGGATTAGAGCGTAATCGGCTAGATATCTTTGAGAAATTGTCAAAAGATTTCGAAGCAGCGTTAAAGCAATGCACTCCGTTTTTAAGTATACTCGATAGCTATGGAATTAAAACTAACTTTTCGCTTCCTCCGCAGGAACTAAAAAAATCGCTTTGCAAACGAATGCCATCCAGTCAAAGCGAGCAGCTTAGTGAACATCATTCTGATCTTCAAGTTGTTGATTCAAGCCATATAAAAAAAGAACCTCGAGATACAGAAGAAAATGACCCCAAAAAAAGATTGATAGCCATATTGTTAATCTATGCAACAGTTCTCAAAAATAGTGAGTTATATAGTCTTGAGATCAAAGAAAAAATGATGTGCAGCATCATTGATGGTTTTTGTACAGCCCTTGCTGTTCTTGCAAAAACTTTGAACGACAATTGGCCGGATATTATACAGAATATTCAAGAAGATTCAAATGATGAAGATACCGATACTGAAAAGCAGCAAAGAGTGCAAGATGCTGAACGCTTATTAAAAGACACTATAAAAATTTCACTACCCCTTGCAATTGAGAATGTAGCTTTTGAAAATGTAGGCTCCGCAAAATTGAAAAATATTCTGCTCAATATGATTAGCGATAGTAAATACACAAATACATTTCAGTGCTGTATATTAGTTTTTTTGTATTGTGATTTGCGAATTTCTGGTTGCTTGAGCGAGTTTTCTAAATTTGTTAATCAAACATCTTCAAAAGATTTATTAACAATTGCGCTTTTTAAAGCCGTATATTATTATCACACTCGATATTTCCCCCAATCTGAGGATAATACCTTGGTGAGTATTATTGCAGATATTAACTTAAAATTACAGAATACGGGAAAACTAGTAAAAAGCGCCCTAATGAAGCAAATCGAAGAAAAGCGACCAACTGTCAAGGATATTTCCCCTATTTAAAAACTAGTACAAAGGCCTATTTTTCTAAGTAACTTTTATTTAGAGCCGCCACAGGTAATATAACTTATGGCGGCTCTAATCACTTATTCAGTTTCGTCGTCCAGCCCCTCCGCTTTCAGCCAATCCTCAAAGGATTTTCTGGAGATGCGGATCATGTTGCCGATGCGGATCGTCTTGAACGCTCCGGAGTTAGCAAGTTTATAGGCCGTGGCGCGGCCGATACCGAGAATGGCTGCGATGTCATTCACGGTGTATGTTCTGCTTTGGGGCGTTCCTTTTTCGTTGGGTGTGTTGGTGCTCATAAGATTATCCTCCATCTATGCTAACAGCATTTTGAAATGGCCCCTGGAAGCCCTCTGTCACAAGGGGTTCCTGCTAATACCTTGCTAATACGACATTTGAAAAGCCGTTGTAAGGCAGCATATTTCAGGGTTTT
>CALVAU010000092.1 GCA_944325615.1 Candidatus Gastranaerophilales bacterium
AAACTTTTGCCTGTTTTTGTCCAGGCAACAATTTCTTTACCTATAGTTGTTCCGATTTTTCCTATCCCCATTAAAAATTTCCTTAATTTCCCCTTATGTTTATTATAAAGTATTTTTTATGTCAAAAATTGCCTATTTGTTATAAATTGTAACAAACATTATCTCTTTAAGAAGAATGGGAAATGGTCAAACTCTCTGTTCAAAATACTCAAATCGACTGTCTTTTTACAGAGCTTTTTGTATTTTGCCCTTGAACCGAAATTTCAAAATTTCAAATTTAGGTGGAAATTTATTTTAATATTAAAAAGTCAAGGTATTTTCCTCGACTTTTTTTTATTTACTGTAAGTTGGTAAATTATCAATCATTCCTGCGAGAATTTTAGCCTCTTCTTTTTGTTTGTCATTATATGTTGGTTTTGTGAATAAATCCTTTAAATCTGACCAAACTCCCCATATACGTTTAGAACCGCTTTCATCAATCGTAGAAACTGATTCTGAGATAATTTCTGCTTTATCTTGGATCTTTTGAGACAGGTCTTGGAATTTTTCACGTACAAAATTTTTTACTTTTTGAGGATGTGACAATTTCTCATTTTCAACAAGAGCACTATTTGCTTTTGATAAAAAACTGTCTGAATTTACAATGGCTGTAAGAGATTCAAAGCTTTGAGAATCTTTTAGTCCTAATGTATCAAACGGAATATCTATTTTACTAAAACTATTAACTTTGTCAGATAGATGTTTTGCATGAACCTCTAATCTACCTATACCAAGTTGGTCGATATCTTTAAATTTTAGTATCAAATTATCCTTGCGTTTACCTGCTTGTGCTAAATTATTGATTGCTTTTTGTGCAAACTCAAACCCATCTTCCATTATCATATCCGGAATGAAGCTCTTTAAAAGTTTTACTGAGCTTTTTGTATATATTGCTCCAAAAGATGGTGAAATTTGAGAATAATAATTATTTGAACCCCTACTTAAATCATTAACAACACGCATATAACCTCCTAGTATCCTTTTATTTTATTATAAATATTTTAAATTATATATTGGTATTATTTTTTGTTACAAAGCTTCTAACTATATTTTTAATTATAATGTTTAAGAAAATCTATAACATTAATTTTATTTTTATATGTTAATAAACTGGGAAACAGTTTGTGCTTCAAATTATAGAAGATTATATCGAATATAAGAAATTTGCTAAAAATGAAATTTTTGAACTTCATTTAATAAACTTTATGCAAAAGATTTATATAAAGAATCTTTAGGCACGTTTGGTGTAAATAAAAACCTATATTCATCTGAATAAAAATCTTTTTTCGCCTTTGCTCTATTTTCTTTAGCAAAAGCTTGTTTCTCTAATGGATTGTTTTTATATGCTTCATAACTTTCTGAAGATAAAGAATAGCTTTTCTTCCCATGAATTAAATCTTCAACTTTATCTATAGTGTATTTTTCCTTGTTGTTATAGGAGAATAATCTAACATAATCTTTAGATCCATAAAAATCATTTAGATACCTTTGATATAAAAAACTTATTTCATCATCATTTTTACTAACATATTCAATGATTTCATCATCAGTTTTATTTTTTAATAAATTTGATAAGCAATTTAATAACTTTCTATCTTGATTAGCATGTTCTATTTCATGTTCTAAACTTTTAAAAATATCTTCTATTGGCATATTTTTATTAATCTTAACTTTTGCTATACCATTATCAGACATTATATAAGAGCCACATTTTCCTACTGGCAAATCCAAAAATTCAAATTCAACATTAGGAATTTTATTTTTGTGCGCTAAAGATTGAGCTAATGCAACTTTATCTGTTGTAAATCTAGACATTACATATAAATCATGATCTAACCATTTTATTAAATTTTTATCATATCCATTTGAACATGCGTCTGCTAAGGAAATTTCATTATTATACTTATGATAATAAGATAATCTTGAATAAAACTTTGATTTATCTGACAAATCCTTTATCCTAATACCTTCTGCCCCATTTTCATAATTCTGCATATATTGGGTTTGCACTCTATCTAAGACGTTTTTTCTATTAAACCCATATTTTGTAGCATCTTGTCTGCCTGATAATATAGTATCAATCTCTTTATACTCAACTGGAGTATCATTATCAAATTCGGTTGTTCGTTTCCTAAAATGCTTAACTCTAATAAAATCATTATTTTTAACTTTTTCATAATTATCAATGTCTAAAACACTGGATTTTTCATATTCCGACATTTTAAACAATTTATTATTTCTCAATTCAAATCTTTGCAGCAATTCTCCAAATTCATCTTTAATCGAAAAAATTTCTTTTTTATACCCTGAACCTTCAACCCCAAATGTAGAATGCTCAAATAATGAGCCCTTTTTAATATGATAATTTTTGGGCAACGAAATCCTTTTTAATAAATACTTTTCAGATATAACATTTTTTGATAATAGTTTTAAAGCTTTAACTATCCCCATAAATATAAAATCCCCTGTTTTATATATAAACGTAAATTTATAAAAACAATTGCTTTTTTGTTACAAAAGTTAACTTTTTCAAAACAATCAAAAAATATGTCTTTGCATAATAACAGAGCTAAATTTTTAGAAATTAAATTTTTCACCTATATTTTTTACTAACTCAAAACCTATTTTACACTTTTAGTTTCGTAAATAACATAAAATTAGCTAGAATATAAAACTATATACAATCTTGTGTACAAAAAAATAAGCTATCTCATATTAATAATAAACTTTTGTTAAAAAATAAAAATAACGTTATATAACTTCTATATTTTTGATATAGAATACCTCTATGCAAAGAGTTTATTTTACTAGTAAACCACTAAATTATGCTAAAATAAATGAAAATATTTCTCGTTCTGCTCAGCCCGCAAAAGAAGATTTTAAATGGTTAAAGGCTCATGGTGTTACTGATGTTATAAATTTCAGGACGATGTATGTATCGAGTCTTGATTTTGATGAAAAGCAGGTTGTTGAATCTCTTGGAATGAAATACCATAATATTCCGACACACACCCAAAAGCCTAATGACGTTCAAGTTAAAACTTTTTTGGATCTGGTGGACTCGATAACTGCGAAAAAAGGTAAAGCTCATATTCATTGCAAAGCAGGCGCAGACAGAACTGGTATGTATTCTTTTATTTATAAAATGATGAATAACATTGGATCTTCTTCTGAAAATATAAAAGAATGGATTAGACACGGTTTACACCAGGATCGCTACCCGAGCTTGATTTCTTGGGCTCAGGATTGTGTTACTCGATTAAAAAATTGAACATAACTAAAAAAGAAAGGAAATTTAATTATGAAAAAGATTTGTATTTTGCTCGCATTTTTGGCACTATGCATAAATTCTGCAAATGCTCAAGTTTTTAAAGGTCGTGCCTTAAATGAAATTTCCACAGAAAATCCTCAAGATATTATCAAAGTAAAATCATTGAAAGAAGTAAACTTAGGCAATGGAGTAATAATAGAAAAAGATTCTGTTATAACTGGTAAAATGACTGAAATTGTCTCACCAGGAAAATTTCACAAAAATGCAAGCTTTACTTTTATCCCAACAGAATATGTTGACTCTAAAGGAGTATCACATACAATATCTACAGAAGTAAAAGCTACATACCGCCAAAAGCTAAAACCTGACTTCAAACATTCTGAAATTAGCGTAGGTTCTGCAGATTCAAATTCTTCTTTTGTATTTTCACCTTCTTATATTTCAAACACCAAAAAAATTGTTAAAGGTGAAGGCAAAGAGGTTTGGGATGAATACCAAAACAGAAATACACCTTGGGGTAAAGGTGAAGACATTAATATCAAAACAAACGAAATTATTTACTTTAATTTCCCTGATATCGAATAATAATGATTATTCTTTAATATTTTTAATAATTAAAAAACTCCGAATTAAAAATCAATTCGGAGTTTTTTATTAATTCTTTACTTTCATCTTGAAAATAAGTTTTTGTAAATTTTTATAAATAATTGGTAGAATTGTGTAAATTATTTTAGCGTTTATACTTAGAATAATAGTCATATAGGAAAGCTCAAATGAAAATTAATCAAATTAACAATTACCCCATCAATCAAAATTTACAAAAAAGATGCAATAACCCATCGTTTAAAAGTCAATACGAAATAAATGG
>CALVAU010000093.1 GCA_944325615.1 Candidatus Gastranaerophilales bacterium
ATTATTTTCTGTCATCATACAAATCTTTAATCATTTGTCTTGTTGTCTTTCCACCCTTCTCCACAGAATATGTTCCACCTAAAAGAATTAGTCCTGACTTACCAGTATTTCCGAGCCAAAAAGAAAAAACATCATAACCCCATTTATTAGGCCCTTTTTTACCGTTGATATCAAATGCAAATATATTGCTCTGGAAAGATGAATTATGTGATATTAAAATATTTCCGTCAGCTAAAACAAAAATTTCGTTCCTATTTAGAATATTTGATGAGCTGAAACCATTATATCCTTGAATTGCTTCTAAGGCTTCATCATCAGACAAGTCTGGATTGTTTTCTTTTTGTATTTCTTCAAATCCTTTATATTTTGGGATGCAGCCTTTTTGATATCCATTTCCTTTACATTTTTGAATTATATTTAGATTTTTTAAAAAAGTTTCATTTAAAACAATACAATCTGAAAGATCAGCATTCCCCTTAACTCCACTAACTGAAGATGGATCACCCTTTATTGTATAATTACAGGCCGGTACAAAACCTAAATCGGCAACAGATTTGTTAATAACCTGAGTTAATGTTGAATAAGTCTTTTTAAACTGGTTTTTCAATATCATTTTTTGGGCTTTATTTATTAATGCAGGCAAAGTCATTGCTGCAACAATACCAATAACACCTAACGTTATCAGAACTTCTGCTAATGTAAATCCATAAAGTTTCCTTTTGAGGAGCTTATTTGCGGGTGCCCCCCCCCCCCGTTTTTCAATCATAGTCTGCATTTCCAGCTCCTTTCATTCCTCTTTTACTGTTTTCTATTTAAGGATTTATATATTTTAGTAACTTCTGCGCATTAAATCTGATAATTTCACTTCAGTCTTCTGCGGTGCAACATGTTTTTTGGCAGCCCTTTCAACCGGAGTCTTTGTCTTAAATTGAGTTAATCCTACTTTTATATTATCCTCAGGTTTCAACATGAAAATTTCTTTTAAAAATTTGATTACGTCGTTCATAAAATTCTCCTAACCGCTGGGGTTCATTAACTATATAATACATTAAAACTATTCAACTGGCAAATTTCATTATACTTTATGTTATATTATTTATACAAAGCATATTTTTACAATATTTGAATTCTTATTTGTAAGTGGAGATAAACTTGGAAAATACCGGATATTACAAAACTTTAGATGAAAACTTCAAATCAGCTTACAATCTGATTAAATCGGATCAAAGCCATGATGAACTTATAAAAATGCTTCTTGATGGCAATATTGTAGAAAAACAACTTGCAGCTCTAAAACTTAATAACATATTCAACCCCTATGAAGCTCAAATTCTTATAAATAATCTCACAGGTCAAGATGGCAAAGTAAGAGAAGCTGTTTCATTAAAAATTTCTGAATTTATGAAATGTGAAAATACAAGAAATTTATTTAATGCTAAAAATAATTATAAGGTATTTTTAGATGCAATAATTGATATTAACGGGAATATTTGCCGAAATATTATTTCTGCTATTACAAACCTCAAATCTGACAAAAATTTTTGCGATATATTTTGTTCTAAGCTGCTAAATCGAACATATCATTTAGCTGATATAATTAAAGACTTTGATTTTCAAGAAGGTAAATATAAAGTAAACAAAGAAGTTTTTAAGCTATATTGGTATTTAGAAACAATTTATCAATTCGCTGAAATACTTGATACTAATAAATTAAAAAAGATACTCAACATAACAAAATCAATAAATGAATATACAATAAGAGAAAAAACCGCCAAAATTCTCACCAAAGACTTTCAAGATAACGAACTTGATAAAATAAGACAACTGTTAAAAAATGATACAAACTACTACGTTAGAAGATTTTAGGTATATAATGTTATAGTAATTCGCACTTTATATTAAGATATATTACAAATTTTCATTATCTGACATGTATTTTAGGCAATTTTTTAAAGAGAATATCCTTTATATATATAAGAGTTGCAAAATAGTTATCAGATGGGAAAATTAAAGGAGTAAATTATGGCAAGAGTACTTATTTCAATGCCGGAAAGATTTTTAGACGAGATTGACAGTTTGGCATCAAATGAAAATCGTACAAGATCAGAATTGATTAGAGAAGCACTCAGAACATATATGTATCGTAATCAAGTGCGCAACGTAAAAAGAGCAGAAAAAAATGCTGAGTTATTAGATAATCTGCTTAGTTAAAAAGATTTTAGGGAAATAAAACACGAAACAGGGGGAAAATATGGAAAATTTGGAAAAAGATTATATGATGTCATCACTTGATGAATACTTCAATCTATTGGAACAAGAAAACGAAAAACGTTCACAAATGGTCGCTAAATCATTAACCAAATACTTAAAAAAATCTCAAGAATACGGCAAATACGATGATTTGAAAATTCAAGCGAAATAATTTACTTCGGAAGGAAAAATTTGAAAAAGTCCTGCAGATTTTGCAGGACTTTTGTGATTATTTAAACATTTTTAGAAGATTTTCACCCTGTTTCACCAGATCTTGAGTAATAAGTTTGAAGGTATCCATATTAAACGGTAATTGATTATCTGCTAACTTAATTCTTGCTTTTGGACCATTCTTTGAACGTGAACAGAATATTTCTGCATAGGTTTCTTTCGGCAAAATAACAGCTCCGCTCATAGTTCTCATAGGCTCATTTTGGACTGTTATTATATCAATATTTGTATATTTATTACCGGCTCTGAAATTTTTCACTTGCTTATACTGTCCAGGAGTCAAGTTTTCCTTAAATTTTGCTAATGTTTTTGCTGAAAACTTTCCTGTGAAAGCTACATTATTATCTATATTTATGCTCATATATAATCTCCTAATCTTTATAAATTTATATTATATAAAAATATTTTTGCTAAAAAAAGAGTTCACTTTAAATAAAGCAAACTCTTTTTTAGATTTTTGTATTGTTTTAAAAATTATTCAATAATTTTGTCAACAACACCAGCACCAACTGTACGTCCGCCTTCACGGATAGCGAATCTCATACCTTCTTCGATAGCTACTGGAGCAATAAGTTCAACTTCCATAACTACGTTATCACCAGGCATTACCATTTGACCGTCGAATTTGATTGAACCAGTTACGTCAGTAGTTCTGATGTAGAATTGAGGTCTGTATCCTGGGAAGAATGGAGTGTGACGTCCGCCTTCTTCTTTTGTTAATACGTAAACGTTAGCTGTGAACTTAGTGTGTGGGTGAATTGTACCAGGTTTTGCAAGAACTTGACCACGTTGGA
>CALVAU010000094.1 GCA_944325615.1 Candidatus Gastranaerophilales bacterium
AATATTATATTCTTGCAGGTACAAACGATGTAATTACATTTGCATAACAATTAGTAAAAATTGAAAGTTTGAGAGATAAAGATAGCTTCTCAGATTTAGTAAGAGGTTAGTATTTAGATGGTGCAAAAACAGTACAGCCAAAAGCTTTAGCAAAAATGGTTGTTAAAGATCCAAGTGCTGCATAAAATCTAAGCTCTTAAACTTAGCAAAAGTACCCTAAAACAGACTTATGTTTAAGGGTACTTCCCGAAAACAAACAAGGAGATATGAATGAATAATAATATGTTAAATCAAATTTCATCAGCTGCCGTGCCTCAGCAACCAGCAATGAATTCGACATATTCAGGATCTGCAAATTCACAAGGAATATTTGGTGCTTCTGCAGGTAATACAACGGATTATATGGATGCAGCTCGACAAGTAACAATTCGAGATATAGGTATTATCGACAATTTTATGAAAGCTGGTATCATAAATCCGGTACAAGGGCAACATTTGATGAACTATGTTCTTAATAAGGCGCAAGAATATGTAGTTAAACAACAACAAGCAGCTGCCCAAAACCCTTCTAAAAGTCAAATTGTCTCAGGTGTAGAAGATTTTGTTAAAGAAAATCCTGATTTCTTTAATCAAAATGGTCGCACTCAGGTTTTGGATTATCTAAAAAATTCAAATATGGTTGTTGACAAAGATGAAATTGCAAAAATCTCTCAAATGATTGAAGCTTTAGAAAAAAGTGCAGTTGAGGGGTACTTGCAACAACAAGCTCATGCAAAATCATTAAATGACGAAAACGAAGCTGCAAAACAAAAATTAAGAGCAAATGCTCAAAATTCAAATACAGCAGATGCAAATGCCAGGGTATTTACGCGTGAGCAAATCGGCAAAATGAGCGGTGCTGAATTTGCCAAAAATGAACGAGCGATAATGGAACAATTACGAAAAGGTTTAATTCGTTAATCTGGGCAAATTATATAGATCTTCGGGCGGCTGAATTCAATGCTGCCGTCCGAATGATTTATAAAACCAAGGAGAAAATATGAATTATTTTGAAATAGTCAATAAGTGTCTTGAAGAACTCAGTTACAAACAGGTAAATTCTTTTGCCGAACTGACGAAAAATGACCACAAAAAAATAAAAAATATAGTGAATATAGTAAACAGTGAGGTCTGCAGCTACGATAACTGGAATTTTAAATTAAGAAAAACAACACTAGAGCTTCCTGCAAAGACATCAGAACTTGAAAATACAATCGAAGGTAAAATTGCATCTATCGTAATAGACGGGCATGTATATAAATATTTTGAAAAACCCGAAGATTTTATAATGCAAAAAGCTCCATCAAAGACATACAGCAGTTTTAATGACCTTCTTTTATTACCGGAGTTTGATGAGGATAAAACGATAAATGTAATTTATTACACCTCAAATGCGGTAAAACAACCTGATGGTAACGAAAAAGCATTTTTTGAAAATGAAGGGGATGTATCTCTTATTCCTGAGGTTTTTGCAGAGCCGATATTAGTTTACGGCAGTTGTATGCGCTTAAAATCAAATCCGCAGCATGTAAAATTTTCATACTGGATGAGCATGTATAATACAGCATTAGCGAATATGCGCTCTCGCATATCAATAGATGCAAATTACACGCCATCAGTAAAGATGCAACGTTATTAATCAGGGGTAAAACAAAAAAAAACAGGAAGTTTTCATTCCCCCCTGTTAAGATTTACACTAGCCGAAATATAAATAGCAATATTATTATACAATTTTTTTCGAAAAAACACAAACTTTACTAAGAAATGTAAACAATATGAAAGAATTAACACAACAGCAAAAACGGTTTGTAACCGAATATATAAACTCTTTAGACGGTGAGTTTTCTGCCAAAAAAGCCGGGTATAAGTCGAAGGATCTTAAATTGATAGCAAACAGCTTGCTTTCAAATGACTCTGTAATAAACGAAATTAAAGAGCAGTTGAAAAATCACATATCATCTTTGAGGGTACATAAAGGATATGTAATACAAAAGCTTTTGCAAATAGCGGAATTTTCTCTTGAAGAGGAAGAAATTCTTGATAAAGAGGGCAATTCAACAGGCAAAAGGAAACTTCGTGATACTTCAGCAGGTTTGAAAGCTTTGGAAAGTCTTTGCAAATATTTAGGGTTCAGCTCCTCTAACGATCAGGATGAATACCCGCAGGCAAAGATAATAACAATTTCCAATCTGGATGATGAAAAAATATAAAATGCGTAGTCTAACTATCAAAGAAAGGGAGATTTAATGAAGAATAAAGATGAAGATATTGAAGAAATGCTTCTAAGCAATGCCAGTCTTGATGATTTAATCAGAATGAAAATAGAAGCTGAATTCAAGGACGAAATGCAAAAGGCAAAAGATGAAGCAGCTAAAAAAGAAATTAAAATTTAAACAAAGATAGATGAAGTTCCTAAGAAATATATATTTTCAAAACAGGCAGTCTATAAATTTTACAACCGAAGAACAAAGCTCGAGACATACATAAACGGAATTCAAGCAGAGGCTTTGTTAGGTTTGCAGACAAATATTCGCAACAAAATTTTAAACGGTGAAATGAGTACATTTTCAACAGATGACGCTTATGTAAAATTCGAGAAAGTATGTGTAAATTCGTAAAACTTATAATAGATAGAAAAAATTCAAGATATGAAAATACCCGATATTTGTCAAACGTGATGTTTTTGTATTCAAGGTATGCAAAATTTTTAAATGATGATTATGCTCCTGAAGCTAATTATATAAACTTACTTGATTTGATAGAAAAATGCGGAGAGCTTTTCTATGTGGTCTTGAATAGAGAAGATGAAGATTTTGCAGGTTTTATTTATTTGGACAATCCGATAGGAAATAGTGAAATACTTCACAGCTGTGAAATAACAGCTTGTATTGAGAAAAAATATTGGGGAAATTTTAATAAGAAATTATCTGTTGAATTTTTCGGATACTGTTTTAATACTCTCGGGTTAAGGAAAATTAAAGCTCAAATTTACCCTTTTAACAATAGGGTGAGATCGATTTTAAAATATTCAGGCTTTCAAAAAGACGGGATATTACGTGGAGAAACTTTGAAATGCGGTAAATTGCAGGATGTGGAAGTCTATTCACTTTTAAAATCGGATTATGAGCAATGTTTATTGACAAAACATAAGATTAACGTCAAATAAAAACATCAAAAGAAAGGTAAATGATATATGAAAATTGAGACAGAAGATTTAACAAAGAAGATAACACCCGAGCAGGAAGCTCTTCTTGTAAGGGATATTTCAGACAAATATGATCGATATGATGACCTGCGCTCAAGCCAGATTACTGATAACAGAATAATGAGGGATACGATTTACAATACTGATATCCCAAAGCTTAACGGCTGGGATAATAAAATTTCTCTGCCTGATATCTATGAGCTTGCGCAAACTCTAAAATCTCATATCAGTGACAATTTATATTCTCATCCTGAAGCTATGTTTGATGTATCTGGGGCAACTCCTGAAAGCCAAGAATATGCAAATCGACAAAAGGCAATGCTTGTAAATACTTTTGAGCAGATGAAGTTAGAGGATGAAATTGAAAAAATTATAGACAGCATCGTAGAGACAGGTGAATGTACTTTATTTGTAGGCTGGGAAACAAAAGTTAAACAAATAAGAAGGGCTTTATCAGTAAAAGAACAGCTTGAAAATCCGGAGCATAAGACATTTATCTTAGAGGAAAAATTGGTCTATGACAATGCAAAAATCAAACACATTAAAGCTGAAGATTTTGTTTTTGACAAAACTGATAAAGATAACTGGGATAGATGCGCAAAAATTTATAAAACATATTCAACGATAGATGAATTACGTTCGGAAAAGTCAAATAATCTGTTGACCGAAGAAAAACTGGAAACATTGAAAGAGGTGGTGGCAAGCAAAAAAACAAGAAATTCAGAAAAAGCAGTAGAAGAAAACAAAGTTGAAATTTTAGAATACTGGGGTGATATTGAACTGGAAGACGGTACACTTCTTAAAAATTGGCTTGTTGTCGTTGGCGCAAGACGTGAAATTATAAGATTTGAGCCAAATCCTTTTGTAATAAATCCGTTTATTCACGCAAATATAATAGAATCTCCACTTACAGGCAGAGGGATTTCCCCATTACGTGTAGCATTGATTTTGAACAACATCTCATCAACAATTTTGAATAAACAAATTGATGCACTTGCATTGATGATGAATCCGCCATATCTTGCCCCGAAAGGTTGTTTTAACGGAGAACAAGTTGTAAAACCGGGTAAAATTATTGAATATGATTCTGCTCTAATGCCAAATCAGCCGATACCTTTGAGTTTTGATAAAGCTATGGTAGGATGGGACTTTTTGAATTACTTCAAATCAACAATCGAGAGTGCGACAGGAATTTTCAAAAATATGGCAGGAAATACTCAATCGACAGCGAGAACTGCGACCGAGCTTAATTATTCTGCAAACGGTCAGGAAGCAAGATTAAATATGCTTTTAGATGCAATCAACAGAAAAGTAATTGTGCCAATGGTAGAAAAAACTGCCGAAATTATAGCAAACTTCAAAATCGGTAATGAAGTTATCGGAGTTAATGAAAAAGGCGGTATGACTTTTTTGCGGATTGATGATAAAATTCGCAACGGAAATTATATTTACCGCTATGGCGATAGAAAAGCAACATTTGAAAGAAAGTTGCGTCTGAAAGAGCTTTTTGAAGTTGTAAAATCCTTTGCTGAAGTGCCTGAGGTTTCGCAGAATGTTGATTGGATGGAATGTTTTAAATTTGCACTTGAGCAGTACGGGATTGAAAATTCTAACCATTTTTTAAAGTCTTCAGCAGGTACAAACACCTCCTTACTTAACACCAATACATAATTCTTGCAGCTGTTAAATACAGACTGTAATCCTTTCTTCAGGTGCCGCCTAATTCTCTTTACCTATGGCTCCTCATCACTTGCGGCACCTTTTTCTTTAATATTGAGATAAAAAGGGATAGTTAATATGAAATATAAATTATTAAAAGCTCAGCGTGAGTTTTTAGAAATTCCGCACAATTATACATTGGATGTTGCGGTCTATCAGGGTGGTTACGGTTCAGGAAAAACTTTTGCAGGTTCTCTTTTAGGGATTTTATTGTGTTTAAAATTCCCCGGTATAAGAGGACTTGTCGGTGCTCAGACTTATACTCTGGTGAGAGATACAACTTTGCAGAGTTATTTTGAGCATCTGGAAAATATGAACTTTACTGAAGGTGCCGATTTTGAATGGTCGGCCTCGCTTCAAAAACTCACATTTAGAAATGGCAGTGAAATCCTATTTAGGCATTTTGACGAGCCGAATAAACTTAAATCTTTAAACTTGGGGTTTGTAGAAATAGAAGAGATGTCAGATATTCCATACGATACTTTTAAAATGCTGATAAGCCGTATGCGTCAAAAGTTAAAGCCTTGGTGGAAAAATTTTACATATAGAATTTTTGGACATACAAACCCTGAGATGCAAAGGGGATGGGTATATAAGACTTTTGTCGAAAATACGGCACCAAATTACAGACTTATTACAGCCCCGACAACGCAAAATATATATTTGCCGGAAGGGTTTTGCGAAGAATTGAAAAAGCTCTATGATGAGCAATATTACAAAATATTTGTGCTTGCAGAAAACGGTGAATATAACAATGGGCTTGTCGTAAAAGATTTTACAGAAGAAAACATAAGAGATATTCAATATTGTCCTGACATGGATTTGCATATAAGTTGTGATTTTAATGTGGATCCGATGGCTTGGGTGTTGGCTCACAGAACAGAGGATAAGGTTTTTTATTTTGATGAGATTGTTATGGAAAATACAACAACCGCAAAGGCTTGTGATGAGTTTTACAGAAGATATCCAAATCATAAAGGCAAAGTTATAATTAACGGCGATGCTTCAGGTGATAACAGATCTTGTACAAGTGAATATACGAATTACGTAATCATAAAGAAAAAGCTTTTGCGATACGGCTATGATGTCGATATCAAAATAAAAGCCTTCAATCCACCGATAAAAAACAGAATAGCAGCATTTAATGCAAAAGTGAGATCTGCAGACGGTGAAGTCTGTCTTTATGTTGATAAAAAGTGCGAAAAGTTACTCTATAACATCTATAACCTCAAATACAGAGAAGGTTCTTCAAAAATTGATGTGCCTACATATCAGCAGATAAAGCAGTCAAAAGAATTAAAGTTTTTATCACATCCTATGGATGCTGCTTCTTATCTTGTTGATTACTATTGGCCGATAAGATTGTAATCAGATTGGAAAGGGATATTATGAAAAATGAAATTGAAATAAAAGAAATTCATAAAAAAGCGAATGAATATAAAAACTTATGTATCTTTGCAGAAGATGCTATGGGGTTTGAAAATGAAACAAAGATTTTCGGAGATTGGATAAAAAAAGAAAGTTTCCATGAGCAAAGGACTAATTTTAAAGGAATACTTTATTCAAATGGCCAAGAATATGTTATTTGCTATATCGGAACTGACGAAAAAAGCCTAAAAGACCATATCGAAAATATCGTTATGGGTATATTCGGGAAAAATATGCAAATGCGTATTGCAAATTACTTTTATAAAAAATGCAAAGAAAAATTTGGTTTTTATAATGATAGCTTAACGTTAATAGGACATAGCGAAGGCGGGACAGAGGCAACTTATGTGGGGCTAATGAATAAAGTAAAAACATTTACCTTTAACACTTTTGGTATAAGTAAAAAACTTGTTGAAAAAGATAAAGATTATTCTGATTTGATTTTAAATTATAGGGATGAATCTGACTTTGTATCTAAGTTAAAAGAAAATATAGGAACATCATATATAGTGCCATCAACTGTTAATCAATGTCTTTTTAAAAGGATTTTTGGTTCATTAAAATCTCATAAGATTTTAAATTTCGGAGACTGTGAAAAAGCTGTTCCTTTAGCAGAATATAAAGAAGCTCATCCTCTGTTTATTGATTCATATAACATATTTAGCAAATAGAAGAAATTTAATAAAAATTTAAAAAGAAGGAAAATAAAATGGACAGTTTATTGCATTATTCCCCAATAATAATAGCGGTTATGATATTTTTAATCCAACAACGAATAGTTGTAACCCCAGAGCAACTTGAAAAGAAGCATCGTGAAATTATTGATGATATAGAAGAAAAATTTGTATCAATTCACAGTTTCAACGATTTGAAAGATCAGTTTAGCGAAATGAAAGAAAAAATTGATAAAATTTACGATTTTATAATTACAGTCAAATAAAAAAGGCGTAAAGTTAAACCTTTACGCCTTTTTATTAATGTAAACTTTTGTTACATAAGACCTGTTATTATTTAAAGTTTTTCATAAAAAATGTCGATTACCATAACAAAGAATTGTTACTAAGCTGAATTGAAAGGAAAACGGGCAACAAAATGGGATTGGCGGCATCACAAGCAAGATTTTTAGCCATAACAGCCAGAAAAGCTAGCTGTGAATTCCAGTCTATGCAAATAGCACAGGAAAAGCTATCTATTACCCGTGAATTGGAACAAGCATCAGCTCAGTATCAAGAAGCTTTGAATAAAACTAAATTAGTATGGGATCCTGATGGTACAGGTGATAATGCTTTTGATTTAAGTTATGATATTATGATGCAGCCATCAGCTGTAAATAATTATACTCCGTATCTGATAACAACCAGAGACGGTAAAGTTGTATTGAACAGCAAAATGGCAGCAGCAGCAAGAGCCGCAGGAATACCTGAAGGCGGTATTAATAACAAAACAATTGATTTGGGTAACGGGCAGACAACAACTCTATATGCTCAGTTGTATGATAAGTTCTTAAATCAAATGGTTAAAAATGGCGGTATGAGTGAATCTGCAGCTGTATCTTGTCGAACAATAGGTTTGATAGACCGAGTTGGTATTGGCGGACCGTTATTGGATAAAACCCAAGCTTCAGAAATGGGTATCAATGATTTGTTGGCTTATATGGATTCAGTTGTTGCAAATGGAGAATTTGGTACTGAAGCTCAACAAAGATTAGCTGAAAAACTTCAATTTAGTTTCGGTAAAGATGATAATGGTAATGAAATTACAGCACCAGGTCCTGATGGCAAGACTCAGTCTCTTAACCTAAAAACATCTCTTGCCGATAAAGGTGATGCAAATTCAAATTACTTTGTACATAATGGCCAGAAAACATTAAATACAGATTTTACATTATCAGATTTGTTAACTGAAGATTATACTCTTGCAAGAACTGGCGATGCAAACTCTACTAAATGGTGGAAGAAAATTCTTGCTGGTGTTATATCAGCTTTTGCAGGTGGTTTTGGTGTATTTACATTTGGTGGCCTTAAACAATTGCTTGGTGTCGATAAAGGTGGTTACCCTGAAGGAAAATACACTCCTGCAGATATAGCATTGATTGAGTTTTTAGATGATATGTTTAATGCATATTATGAACTTTTCGATGTCGAAAATTCAGGTGAAGCCGGAGGCCAAGCTTTCCAATATGCAATTCAAGAGACAATTGCATTATTGAGTAATTGCGAAGATCTTGGTAGCAGAAACCATTCAACTGATGCATTTAAAGATGCTGTTGATGAATCAAATGTATATAACGGCTGGGTACAAAAAGCTGCTTCTAAAGATAAAAACTATGGTACTCAAGCGATCAGTTTGTCAAATCTGGCAGAATCATTTATGACATTCTATGCTCAAGGTTTGAATAATTACGATGATACATATTATATTAATCAATCTTCAGAAAAATCAAATTATGTAACAGATGATCCATATTATATGTGGACAGTTAAAAACCCAGATGCAAGCACAGCAGAAGAAATGTATGT
>CALVAU010000095.1 GCA_944325615.1 Candidatus Gastranaerophilales bacterium
GGGCACCCGAGAATAAGCTCCTCAAAGGAAAATTTTTAGGATTTGCATTAACAAATGTCATCCTGAATTTATTTCAGGATCTCAAAAGAAAGAGTACGAAGTGGTATATTAACTTGCCAAAACAAGATGGGATTCTTCGCCAAGAAGCAAGACTTTCAACCTCTAGTATAAGTCATGCTCAGAATGACATGGTATTTAAAATAAGGACAAACACCCGTCATCCTGAGGATGAAGTTCGAAAGATCTCAAAAGAAAATGCTCTAGGGATTCTTCGCTTTGCTCAGAATGACAAAAAATGCGCTTTTACTTTAGCTGAAGTCCTGATAACTTTAGGAATAATCGGAATAGTCGCAGCTATGACATTGCCGGCATTGATAAATAAATCACAGCAGATGATATTGAAAAATCAGTTTAAAAAAACTTATTCCACATTGACTCAGGCATTATTAAAAGCTCAAGTTGATTATGGTTCTGTGCCTGCCTGTCATTATGATTTAGATCGTTCTGTTATTCCACCAAGAATAAATTCTACTAAAAATGCTCATACTGTTATTGTTGAGTGTACTGGATTTAAATCTATATTATTAAAAAGCTTAAATGTGGTGCAAACTTGTGAAGACAATGCATATCCAAAAAGATGTATTCCAAAATATAAAGGATTTGACACAATGGCAGTTGAACAAAATCCTGATTTAAGTGAAGAGGAGGCACTAGATATAGTAAAAAGTCAGCCAGGTTTTCATGAACAGGATATTTTATATAAGAATACTGTATATATTTTAGCTGATGGAGTAATTATAGTTGATTACAATGCTTCACCTTCTTTTCCAATGATTTTTGCAGTAGATGTGAACGGTAAAAAGGGACCTAATAAATGGGGATATGATTTATTTGCATTTTTTACAGCAGCAGATAATAAATCTGATTTGGTTTTGATTGGTACCGATTATCTGGTTGAAAAGGGTGGTAAGACCACAAGACAAATGATTAAAGATTTGTACAACGATAAAAAGTAAATGGTGCGTCAAAAACGGCGCACCTGACGCTTTTACTTAAAATTGACTTCATCAATAAAGGTTCTTACCCATTTGATAAGGTTTGATAATTCGTAAGGTTTTGGCAAATACAAGTCAGCTCCGCAGTTTAAGACTAATTCTTTATCATGGAAAATTGATGTTACAATAATTTTTGTGCTTGCAAATTCAGGATTTTCTCGCAGAATTTTACAGAATTTCAGACCTTTTAAGTTTTCTGCATTACCGGCATCAAGAATGATTATAGCCGGTTTTATATTTTCGTTTTCAAATTCTTCCAAATCATTCAGGATTTTAGCTTCATATCCTTGAAGTTCAAGAATAGTTTTCAAAAGAACGTTCATCGCTTCATCCGGTTCTATTACAAATATTTTGTTATTGTATTTATTTAATTCGACGGAGTTTTCGCCTGAAATTTTCGCTCTTTCTATCAAGTAATTAGATCGGTCAGGAAGATTTGCGAGATTATGAATGTTTACTAATGCCGTCAAAAGCTGGTTTGTATCGGTATATTTTTGAAATTCGTTAGTTACAACCCCGATTGTTGTATGAACAAACCCAGCTCTTCTACCTGCAAAGTCATCCCCTTCAATCATCACATAACCGCGTTTTAGATCCTGTTGGGAATAGAATTTTTTAGCAACCGAATCAAAAGCAAAGGTTAAAAAGTTTGCAATTTTTTCGGCTTTAATAGAATTTGTAATTATTAAAAATTCGTTTTCGGAAATCCCGCCCAAATAGTCATCTTCATTTAATGAGGATTGCATAACTGCACAAAATGTCTGCACAAGCTTGTCAGAAGCAAGTTCGGTATATGTTTCACGGTAATTTTTGAAATTTTCTATACTTATATAAAGACATGCCCAAGACTCTTTTGAAGTCAAAACCCTCTTTAGAGCTCGCATAGAATAGCTGTTGTTTGGAAGAAGTTGTTTGTTATCCAAATTCGATTCAAATTCTCTTCTTAAGTGAGCTTTCATTCGCATAACAAATTCTTCATTGTTTACTGGCTCACTCAAAAAATCATCTGCTCCATTTGCAAGTGCGTTCAATCTATCCTGAATTTCTGAGGATTTTGAAAGTGCCACAATTACAGGGCGCATGTTATAAGTCAGGGCTCTTATTTTTTTGCAATAATCTCCTAAATCGCTGTCAATACTGTCAGAAATTATTATCAAATCAGGCTCTTTATCCTGAATGATTTTCATTGCGGAAATAAAATTTTTGCTAAGAATAACTTTTGAGAGTTTATTTTCTAACAACTTTTTATATTTGACAGAAAGTTCTCTGCGTTTGTCGATAATTAATGTTACAGATTGCATTTTGCCCTCGCTTGTTTTTCAACGTTGCCTGACGGCAAAAGTACTTCAAATGTTGTTATGTATTTCCCGTTTGTAAAAGGTTCTGATTTTACGGAAATTTTACCATTCATTTTTTCTACAAGGTTTTTAGTAATATAAAGCCCGAGACCGCTGCCTTGAACTTTTCTTGTCAAAGGGTTGTCAATTCTTGAAAATTTGGTGAAAATCCTTTCATAATCCTCTTCTTTTATTCCTATTCCAAGGTTTGAAACTTTGATTGATACAAATTCGCAGTTTTCGCAAAAACCGGTCTCTATTTTTATTGTAGAATTTTCTTCCCCGTATTTTGCCGCATTTTCTATTAAATTATTCATAATTTGTTGGAATTTATCTTTATCTACAAGAATTGAAGGTGTTTTTGGATTTATTTCCAAATCAAATTTTTTATCGACATATTGATTTTTTATAATAGATACAGCCATTTCAACTACCGGACGGACTGGAATTTCTTTGAAAATAAGGTTGTTTTTCCCGCTCGAAAGTCTTGTGACAGATAGCATGTTCTCGACAAGGTTTATAAGTCTGTTGGACTGATCTTCTATAATTTTTAAAAACTTTTTTTTTTTTTTTTCATCCAATTTATCCCAAGACGTTAGCATTGTCTGATAAAAACCTCTTATTGAAGTCAGAGGAGTCCTCAATTCATGGCTTACTGTCGAGATAAAATCTTCATAACTTTTTTCTATATCGTTCATAAGCTAATTATAGCAAAATTTTGACAAAAATAAAGCCTACATCAAATGGAGGATATTCAGACAAATTTTAAAAGTTTTTATTTCTCACTTCCGTATAAAAAAATATAGATATGAAAAACGAAAGTTTTTCATACCTCCTCCCCAAGTCTGGTAGCCGTTCTTATTAAAAAAGACGGCTTTTTTTTGCGTTAAAAATCCCGTCTTAATTTGTTAAGACGGGATTAATCTTTTTCATATTCCAATTAGTTAGTTTGTTTATGTTACTTGAATATCTTTTTCAAATCCGAATAATGAGCTTACGCTTTCGTCATCATGGATTCTTGAAATTGCTTGTCCCAAAAGCGGAGCAACTGAAAGTTGTTTGATATTCGGAGGCATTTTTGACATATCAAGTGGAATTGTATTTGTAACGATACATTCTTTGATAGGTGCGTTAGCCAATCTTTCAATTGCAGGTCCTGAGAATACAGGGTGAGCTGCACAAACATAAACTTCTTTTGCACCTTCTCTTGCAAGCAATTTAGAAGCTTCGCAGATTGTACCTGCAGTATCAATGATATCATCAAACATCACACAAACTTTGTCTTTTACATCTCCGATAACATGAGATGCAATTGCTTCATTGTGTTTGTCTCTGCGTTTGTCGATGATAGCTAAAGAACATCCGATAGATTTCGCAAAATGTCTTGTTCTTTGAACACCGCCTGTGTCAGGACTTACTGCAACCATATCATCAGGATCAATATTAAGGCTCTTGATGTAATTTACCAAAATAGGAGTTGCATAGATGTGATCTACAAGGATATTGAAAAATCCTTGAATTTGACCTGTATGCAAGTCCATTGCTAAAACTCTGTCTGCTCCAGCTGTTGTAAGTAAATCAGCTACAAGCTTTGCAGTAATTGCTTCACGACCTGAAGTTTTTCTGTCTTGTCTTGCATAACCGTAATAAGGGATTACTGCTGTGATAGTTTTAGCACTTGCTCTTTTGAAAGCATCAATTATAATCAATAATTCCATCAAATTTCCATTAACCGGATTGCATAACGGTTGAATAATGAAAACATCATCTCCACGAACACTTTCTTTTACTTGAACGTAAATTTCTCCGTCCGCAAAATTCTTAATTACCATAGGCCCTATTGAGGTACCTAAATAATCTGCAATTTCCTGAGCCAATCTAGTATTTGAACGTCCTGCAAAAAGTTTTATATCATGTGTAGGATTTATTGCACGTTCTAATTGCTCGGAAGCTAATTCTAATACCATTTTAATCCTTTCTGTCATTCGGCAAAATAGAGATATTCTGCCTATGTTCCTGCTTAATTATTATATTATCCATTTTGATGAAACTTCAAGATTTCTTTAAGTAATATTAAATAAAACGCAGACGAAAAATTTTTTGCGTTTAATTTTTGATTTTTAAAATAAAATAATAAAATAGAAAATAACTAATATTGATAAATCCTATCTAATATGATATTATTAAATAGTAATACAAAAAATATAAGGAGCTGGAAATGCAGACTATGATTGAAAAACGGGGGGGGGGGGGCACCCGAGAATAAGCTCCTTAAAGGAAAATTTTTAGGATTTACATTAGAATTATTGGGGTTTAAAAAGCCGATTTTATCCTGTCATCCTGAGGTCGTAGCCCGAAGGATCTCAAAAGAGAATGAACAAACTGTTATTCGCATCGTTCAGAATGACAAAAAGTGCGCATTTACTCTAGCAGAAGTTCTTATAACATTAGGGATAATCGGAATAGTCGCAGCTATGACATTGCCGACATTGATAAATAAATCACAGCAAATGATATTGAAAAATCAATTTAAAAAAACTTATTCCACATTTACTCAAGCACTTTTAAAAGCTCAAGCCGATTATGGCTCTGTACCAGCATGTCATTATGGGTTGAACCGTTCAGTAAGTCCTCCAAGTATAAGTAGTATTAATAAATACACAAGTAGCTCGGAGTGTAGTGCTTTTAGTACTATTTTATTGAAAAATTTAAATATATCACAATTTTGTGAGAATAAGGCATATCCCAAAGGATGTATCCCAAAGTATAAGGGATTTGATACCATGTCAGTTGAGCAAAACCCTGATATGAGTGAAGAAGAAGCTATAAATCTGGTAAATGGACAATTGTTATTCCATGAGCAACATATATTAAATACCATTCCTGTTTATGTTCTAGCAGATGGAGTAATTATATTAGTTTATAATATAAAATCTTTTCCAATGCTTTTTGCTGTCGATGTGAATGGCAATAAAGGTCCTAATAAATGGGGTTATGATTTATTTGCATTTTTTACTGCTGCTGATGAAAAATCAGATTTGATGTTAGTTGGTGCGGATTATCTAGTTGAAAAAGGCGGTAAAACAACGCGGCAAATGATTAAAGATTTATACAATGATAAAAAATAGGTTTGGTGCATCGTAGTATAATGCACAACATATTATGTCATCCTGAGGGCGGAGCCCGAAGGATCTCAAAAAAAGAACCGACATGGGATTATTCGCTTATGCTCAGGATGACTTTTATTTGTTTAAAAAACATGCACTTATGTGGTTTTCGCTTATTTTATAATTCTCGGGAACTGATTTTTTGCAAGGTTCAAAGCAATATTTGCATCTAGGATGAAATTTGCAGCCAGAAATGTCCTGATGAATTGTCGGGGGTTGACCTTGTATGGTCTCAAGTATGGTTTCTCTTTTAGCTGGCATGGAGTTTAAAAGTGCTTTTGAATATGGATGGTTTGGATTCTTGAAAAAGTCTTTAGCAGGGGCTTTTTCGACTATTCTGCCAGCATACATTACTGCAATTTCGTCGGCGTTTTCTCCGACTAATGCAAGGTCATGAGTGATTAATAAAATTGAAGTGCCAAGTTGAGATTTAATATCTGATAACAAATTCATAATCTGTGCTTGAATAGTTACATCAAGAGCCGTTGTCGGCTCATCAGCTATTAAAATCTCAGCTTGACAAGCAAGTGCCATTGCTATTATTGCCCGTTGTTTCATTCCCCCTGAAAATTCATGCGGATAAGCTTTTAGGCGATCTTTGGCACAGGGAATTTGTACCATTTCCAATGATTCTAAAGCTTTTTTTCTTGCTTTTTCTCCCTTTAGGTTTTGGTGAATTTCTATCACTTCTAAAAGTTGGTTTTCTATTGTGTATAAAGGGTTTAAAGAGGTCATAGGATCTTGCGGGATAAGTGCAATTTTAGCTCCTCTTATCTTTTGCATTTCTTTTTCGCTGTATTCTAAAAGATTCTTCCCATTATAAAATATTTCACCGGAAGTTATTTGGGCTGTTTTTGGTAGAAGTTTTAAGATACTCATTGTGCTAATTGATTTTCCGCAGCCGCTTTCTCCAACCAGAGCAAGAGTTTTACCTTTTTCCAAGCTGAAATTTACGTCAAAAAGAGCCTGACGAAATCCCGCTTCGGTCTTAAAACCTAAATTTAAATTTTTTACTTCTAAAATTTTCATATATCAAATTATACAATATAAAATTAAAAACTAATAATTCCCCGATATAACAAATTTGAAATGTTACAAAATGTAAAGATGATTTTAAAGTGCCTAAAAGCCTCATTTGACGCGGATTAACAATTTTTGAGAAACGGCTGAAAGCATGTAACCATGCAATTTTCGGGTGCAAAAATTGTTTATAAAAGCATAGGGGATAAAATAGCCACACACTATTTTATGAAAAGGAAAAGGTCAAATTTGAAAGGGGAAAATTATGACAGATGTTGTACAAGGAGTATCAGTGCAATCTGCAAATTATGAGGACGGACAATACAGACGTTCCAGACTTGACAGATTAAAAGCAAGAGCACTGAAAACAAGTAGGGAAGCAAGAAGTGTTTTCAAGCAAGAAAAGACTGCGGAATACAAACGTGATATTCCGGAATTAACAAACCGTGAGGCAAAATCTTTCGGTAAAAAGACTATGCAGAATGAAACAGCTGCAGCTAGAGTAGATGATAGAATGGTCTATATTGATCAAAATAAAATGAATGCTCTAAAATCTGCATTACCGGATAGAGATCATGTCTATATTGACAATGATGAGGTTCGCAGAATTATTTCTGAAA
>CALVAU010000096.1 GCA_944325615.1 Candidatus Gastranaerophilales bacterium
ACATGCTGACAAATTCGGTGTTCAAAAGTTTCCTATGCAAGAGATTGAAAAACTTGATTTGAAATCAAATCCAAAAGTTATTCTTACAAAGGAAGCTGAGTTTAGAGCAAAAACTGTAATTATAGCGTGTGGAGCTCAGCCAATGAAACTGAATGTACCAGGGGAAGAAGAATTTGTTGGTCGTGGTGTAAGTTATTGTGCAGTATGTGATGGCGCATTTTATAAAAATAAAGTTGTTGCAGTAGTTGGCGGTGGTAATGCTGCAGTTGAAGAAGCTATGTATTTGACAAAATTCGCTGATAAAGTTTACATCATTCACAGAAGAAACGAGTTGAGAGCTGATAAAATTGTTCAAGAACGTGCATTTAAGAATGAAAAAATCGAATTTATCTGGGATTCTGTTGTGAAAGAGATAAAAGGTGATTCTCTTGTAAATACAGCAGTATTAGAAAATGTAAAAACAAAAGAACTTTCAAATCTTCAAGTTGATGGGGTATTTCCTTATATTGGAATGAGACCGAATATTGAAGGAATTTCAGGTCAAGTAGCACAAGATGCAAACGGGTTTATCTTAACTGATGAAACGATGAAAACGTCATTAGAGGGTGTATATGCAGTAGGAGATGTAAGAAAAACTCCTCTAAGACAAGTAATTACAGCGGCTTCAGACGGGGCTGTTGGTGCAGTTTATGCGGTTAAATACTTGGAAAGCCTAAAAGAAGTTCCGCAAACTGTCTAATTTTACCTTGCATTTTTAAATTCTTGATTTAAAATAGATTTGTCAACTGATAGCGGTATCGTCTAGGGGTTAGGATAGCAGATTCTCATTCTGTTGACACGGGTTCGAATCCCGTTGCCGCCGCCAGTTTTATTATTTTGAAAAATCTGCAATTATTTGTTCGTAATATCTAGGGTCTTTGCAATGCTCAAATTTTTTGTTTTTGCGTTCGCTATTGAATACAATCTTGTTTTCTAATGGGATTAGAGTTTGAGCGTCTTTTAAAAACAGTTCATACATTACATCAATATGTCCGATATCTAGTGCTCGATATCCCAGCTGAGCGAGTTCATATGCAAGAACTGTTGCAGTGGGGCCAAGTGCAAGTAAGAATAATTTATCTTTAGCTTGTTTATTAGCCTCATTGAAAATTTCATTATATTTAGAGTAGGCATTCCTATTTGGACAAATAATTCTTTGAATCGTTTTTGCGTTATCAAACAAATCGTTCCCTATTCCCAAATGAGTTCCGAGACCTTCGACAATTATAATATCCTTGTTTGTCCAGAGTTGTTTGAATAGACGGTAATATCTTTCACCATATTCTTTTGTCGCGAATTTATATTGTCTTGTGATAAAAGCATCAAGATAGTCATTTTCAAAAGAAATGTATTTATATAGTTCAGCTCGAATATGCACTAACAATTTTCTAAAGTAATTATTGGGACAAAACCCAAAAGTGTCAGGAATTCCAATAAAAACTCTATTATCTTGGTTTTTTATGATTTCTTTTAATTTTTTTACTAACTTAGAGTCATATTTTTGAAAGTTTATACTTTCACCAAACATAATTTTAAATTCACCATCACCAAATCTTGCAAGGGATTTATTTGAATTAGCTAAAGCTAAAAGACTTTCTTCTATGTTTAGCACTTTTGGCAACTTAATGCTAGAAAGGGTTCTAGGATCTGCAAGTTCGTATAATAAATTTTCAAACCTTTCATTGTGTTTTTTAGGTTTGAATGGTAACTGAAATTTTATCTTAATTCCAAATAAATTGAATGTAATTTTTTTTGTTAATTTGTTATACATTTATAATCAAAATCTTTTTAACTATTATATTTTGTGGAAAAATTATTGTCAATTTGATTAATGCAAAAAAAAAGTTGCCTGAAAGTAGGCAACATTAAATAAACACGAGGATATTAAGAGAGAGAGTATAAAAAAACTTTTTCTTTTATCTTTTATTTTTTCCTATTGTTTTAATATTTATATATTTATTAATTAACTCTTTAGAATTTTTAACTTTAGATTTCCCTTACATTTATATAAAGGTTTTTTGATTTTAAAAATTGCTTAATCTGATTTAAATGTTACAAGCTTGTAACAAATCCTATAAATAGTTGTATTTTTTGTAAATATCTTGTCAGATACTAATAAAAATGGTATAATTTCAGCATTAAGAATTGAGAGGAATTATGGGCGATAGTAGTTTTGATATAGTTGCGTTTTTGGAAAGAGCTGTAGCAATTGGAGCTTCAGATATTCACTTATCAGTAAATGAATATCCTGCGATAAGAAAAGATGGAAAAATTATAAAGATTAATATGCCGGTATTAACGGAAACTGATATTGATGAGGCTTATGGAGCATTATTACCAGCCAATATAAGCTCATCCAGATTAGACACGGTTTTTGATTTAGACTTTGCATATGAAATAGTTGGTTGTTCGCGTTTTCGTGTCAATTTAAGTAAGCAATTAGGCAGATATTCATTAGTTATAAGAACGATTCCTTATGAAATTAAGACCGTAGCCGATTTGAATTTGCCAAAGGCTATTGAACAATTCGCAACATTGAATAACGGGCTTGTTTTGATTACTGGTCCGACTGGTAGCGGAAAATCTACAACAATCGCCTCTTTAATTGATTATATTAATGTGAATTATCCAAAGCATATTATAACTATTGAAGATCCTGTCGAATTTATTTTTAATAACAGAAAAGCTATTGTTTCACAGCGTCAGGTTGGCGTTGATACAGCTTCATTCCCTGATGGTGTAAAATATGCACTAAGACAAGATCCTGATGTTATATTTATTGGAGAGATTAGAGATAGAGAAACTATTGTCAGTGCTTTAAAAGCGGCAGAAACAGGTCATTTGGTTTTTGCAACTATCCATACCAATGATGCAGTACAAACTGTTAATAGGATTGTAAATATGTTTGATCCTGCTGATAGATTACACATAAGAGAACAGATTGCTCAAATCCTAAGAGGAACGGTATCACAAAGATTAGTTCCGTTAAGAGATTCAATGGGAAGACGTCCTGCTGTTGAGTTACTTGTTGTTACTCCAACAGTTAAAGACTTTATAGAAAAAGATAAATTGGAAGATGTGTATGATTTGGTTCGTAAAGGTTCATTCAATAACATGATTACAATGAATATGTCTTTGTATAACCTCTACTCTGAAGGTTTTGCTACTGAAGATGTGATTCTTGAATACTCAGATGATAAGAATGAATTGAAGCAAATGCTAAGAGGCGTATATCAAGGAACTTCTTCAGGTAAAGATAGGGATTACCAATAAAAATGAACAATTTTGTAACTGATGCGATAAATCTGAAGGCTTATAATTTGAGTGAATCAGATAAGATTATTGTCATGTATTCACGAGAAAAAGGGCTTATTCGCGGCGTTGCTAAAGGCGTTAAAAAACCTAAAAGCAAGCTTGGTGCTCGAATGGATTTGTTGGTTGCAAATAAACTTATGCTTTATAAAGGGAAAAACCTAGATACAATATGTCAGGCGGAAGCTTTGAATACTTTCCATAAAATAAGACAAAATATGGATAAGATTTTTTATTCTTTGTATATAAGTGAAGTTGTTGCTAATTTCGGTGTCGAAGATGATCCTTGCTCAGCTGAAGTATTTGATTTACTTTATAAAGCTCTTGATGCAATTTCAGCTGCTGAGAATAAAGTTGATATTTTAATTTCAGTTTTAAAATTTCAATTAAAAATGATGCTACTATCAGGTTTTGGAATTGAGTTGAATACTTGCCTGAAATGCGGGTGTGAACTAAATAATGATAATATGTATTTTTCATCTTCTTTAGGTGGTGTCGTTTGCAAAGAGTGTAATCAGTCTTATGGAATACCTGTTATTATGCATTATAAATTGAGAGACTTTTTAAAAGCTCTGGAACAGAACGATTTTTCTCAAAAAACTGATTTTGAATTAAAGGCAACAGAAAAAATCTGCAATGTTTGCTTTGAACTTTTAAAAGGATATATTAACCTGCACTCTCCAAAGAAAATGAATTCAACGAGTATATTGCAAGAAATATCATAAGGAATAAATGATGAAAAATGTATTTGATTTAACTAATAAGAAATCTGTAAAAGAAGCTTTTTTGTTTTATATAATAACTGTGATTATATGCGGAGTTTTGGCAGGAGTTCTTTCTGCAATAATAGCAATTATTTTTTATCCTGATGCAAAAACTTTTGAAGAAGGCCGTCGAATTGGTATGTTTTACGGACCAAGAATAGCAATGATTTATTGTTTTGCTTTTGCTTTATTTGCAGTTATTAAAAAATCATTGGGTACAACAATATTGCCGTTACTATTAGTAATCATTTCACCTGTACTCGGATTCGTTTTTGGTGGATTTGGTGGAATGATTCCAGCAACGATAATTACAACTATTGAAAATAAAAATTTATCCCCAAAAAATGATGAAAAGAATACACAAGAGGATGTTAATCCAAATAAAATAGATTAGCCTTTTTGATTAGCATAGTTGGCAATGCTTATTTTCTAAATCTGTTTTAGCTTAATTATGATAGAGCGACAGGAGATACAGATGAAGAAAATATTTTTATTATTAGCAGTTTTATTATTTGGGCTAAATTCTTATGCGGCAACAAGAACAATCACAACTTATAGACCGATTCCTTATACCCATTCTACAAGTCCTTTTGTAAGGCATAGAATGTATAACAATAATCACTATTACCATAATAATTACAATAGAAATTATTACGGGGGTAATCGATATTATAATTCAGGATATAACTATTATCCACGCAGTAATTTCTTTGGAATAAGGACAAATAGCAATCCTTATTATTATAATAATAATTATTACAGACCAAGCTTGTTTAATCGTTTCCGCTTTAGAAGTAATAATGATTCAGGTATAGTTAATGTTTCTCAAAAAATTGAAAAAACAGATCCTCGTATCTCTTTAGTAGAAAAAAATATTTATGGAAAATCTTTTGAGCATCAGGAGATGAATTTAAGACTAAACCGATTAGAAAAATCCATGTTTAATAAAACTTATCCTTCAATGAGTGTCGAAGAAAGAATTGATAATCTTTTTGTAAATTATAACAGTGAAGTACGCCAAGTTTCTCCAAAAGTTTTAAGTAAGCTGGAGAAAAAGGTTTTTAAAAGAACTTATGAAAATGATTCAGATATAGAAAGAGTTTCAAGATTGGAAGAAAATGTGCTTGGTGCCATACAGCAAGGAAATATAACTAATAGAGTAGAAAAACTTGATAGTATAGTTGCAGGTAAACAGTTCACGGCACCTGTAGAATCGCCTTATGGAACATGTTATGGAGGTTATATGCCACAAATGAACAATACAACAGGTTGGAGAGGAGCCTTAAGTTCTCTTGGATCATTTTTTGGAGGTGGATACCCGACAGGTTATACCCCGCAGATTGCACCTTATGATTCCTTCCATTTTGGTATGGAAGATAGCGGGAATTCTCAAATGTATGCCGATAATTACGGATATATGTATCATAATTCGAGAACCGGTACAGGTACTGGTGTGCAAATACTTGACTAATTTAAAAATATCATTAAACTAATATCATACAAATAGATGTATGCTGCACTTTCAAAATAAGTGATAATCTAAGTAAGAAAGTGTAAAAAATGCCTTTTAGATATCGACTGCAGAAAGTACTGGATTTTAGGATCCGAAAAAAAGAAGAACAGCTTTTAGTTGTTCAAAAAGCTCAACAGGCAGTATTTATTGCAGAAGAAAATATTCGCAAAAATAACGAAGAAATTCGTGATACGCAAGTAAATATGCGAAAAGCAGACCCGATGATGTATGAGACTTATGATAAATACCTCATTTATCTTTGGGAAAAGGCAGAGAAACTGGAACAAATTCGAGCTGAAGCTCAACGAATACTTGATATAGAAAAAGAAAAACTCGTCAAGTTAGAGCAGGCTGTGAAAGTTCTTGAAAAGCACAAAGAAAAAAATAGAGAAGCCTACATCGAGGAAGAGAAGAAAGCCGAGTTAAAAGGGTACTCAGAACTTGGTGTACAAAGATTTTTCCGTCAATCTAACGAAAGACAGGAAGAAGAAGAGTTAGAGTTGTTAAAGCAGCTTAATGAGCTGGAGGAATCATGAATATTGATACAACAACAGTTTCATCTGGTAGTGACTTGAAGAATAATGTTCTTACATCACAAGTAAGTAAATTTACTGGGAATAATGCCTTTAAATCTCAATTAAACAGTCTTTCT
>CALVAU010000097.1 GCA_944325615.1 Candidatus Gastranaerophilales bacterium
CTCAATTTTTAAAAGCGGTCTGTAAAAAATATCCCGTTTCTCAGCTATCCCACATAAGCCTTTGGGACCTGTACCTTTAGCAAGTCTGTATAAAACAGTTTCGGCATTATCATTTGCATTGTGGGCAGTAAATACTATATCAGTGTTGAATAATTTTGTACATTTTTCAAAAAACTTGTATCGAGCTTCTCTTGCTGCGGTTTCGGTCTTTTGAATATCTTCAGTAAGAGTTTCGCTGTAAAATTTTATACCTTTTTTATCGCAATAATATTTGCAGTTTTCTTCTTCTTTTTTGCTTTCTTTTCCGCGCCAGTTGTGATTAAGATGGATTGCTATCAGATTTAAATTCAGCTCTGATAAAACATTCAAAAGGCACATTGAATCATATCCGCCTGAAAATGCTACTAAAAAAGGCTTTTTTGTAGATTTTAGATTATATTTATCTAAAAAATATTCAACTTTATTTATGATTTTATCCATTTTAATTATTTGAGCCGGCAAGTCTTTGTTGAATTTTAATACCTTCTTTAATTTCAACAGCGTCAACACCAAGCTGCTCAAGAGCTTTCATCGCAAGACAGCTGGGCTCGTATGTAAGAGCAAGGAGCATATGCTCAGAGCCTATTCTTGTTTTGTTTTCTGCTTTAGCTAATTCCCAAGCCTTTTCTAGAACTCTTTTTGCTCGTTTGGTAAATACTATTTCAGTATCAAAATATTCATTCCCAAACCCGATTAATTGTTCGACTTCTTTTCTTGCATCTTTTATATTTATTTCAAGTTCGTTCAAAACTTGAGCGCCTAGTCCTGAGGCTTCGCCTATTATTCCAAGTAAAAACATTTCTGTTCCTACAATATTTCTACCGAGTCTGCGAGCTTCTTCTTTTGCCAGCCTTAGAATAGTTAGAGTTTCAGGCATTTGTTTTTCGATAGGCTTGATTATTGAATGAGCAACGTCATCGTCATTTATTTTTAGCTCTTTTAAAATATCATAAGCAATTCCTTGTTTTGCTTTTAAAACTCCAAGGACAATGTGCTCGGGTAAGACAACAGAAGAACCGAGTTCTTTTGCTGTTTGAAGTGCTAAATTCATTGTCTTAAATGCGTTTGGTGTAAAAATGATTTGGCGATTTTCATATTCAGCTTGTCTTGATTGAATATTAGCGAGTTTTTCTTCAAATTTTTCAGCTGTAATACCGTAATTTGAAAGAATTTTAGTTAATTCAGATTCTTTATCTTCCAAGATTGATGATATAATTTGTTCTGTGCCTAAAATTTCATAATTTGAAGCTGACAGTTTAGCAACAGCTCTTTCAAATACTTTTGAGGATTCTTCACTGTCAAATATCGAATCTGTCTTATTTGAAGCAGAAATCTCGTTTTCTTTATTATCATCAACTTCCGGGTGATAGAGTCTTTTTGTTTTTCTTTGGACGAGTTTTTCAAGAAGAATTTTAGATTTTACGACATCAAAGCCTAAAATCTCTAAAATTCTTACGTTATTTGATTTTCTGTCATTGATTACAGCAAGGAATAAATGTTCATAAAGTATAGAAGGGTTGCCTGATTTGTTTGCCAAGTCAAGTGCGTTTTTGAGAAGCTCTTTCAAGTGATGACTGAATACGGGTGTTTTTCCTGTACTTATGTTATGATCGATATTCAGGCTTTCTTTAACTTCTTTAAGCAGATTTTCATAAGTTATATTATATGATTTGAAAATCTTTAAAGGTATTCCCTTCGCTTCTAAGAATAATGCAAGTAAAAGATGCTCTGATACTATGTTTGCAGAATGCATCTCATTTGCACATTTTTGCGCAGTACTTACTACATTTATTGCCTTTTCCGTAAATTTTTCTAACAAATTATTCTTCCTCGTCTTCTAATGTTTTAATATATTCTTCCACTTTATTAAATTCTTCGTCGTCTTCTATTGTTTCAAAGAGGTATTCTTCGCCGTCTTTTGTTAATCTCATAAGAACAATTTCATCTTCTTCGCTGTCTTCTTCAACATCTTCAGGCAAAAGCAGTGCATATTCCTGTCCATCTACTTCAACAATATCAAAAAGTTCGAAGTTGATTACATTACCTTCTTCATCAATAGTTTCAATTATTTGTTTTTCTTCATTTTCCATTGTTTTTCTCCTTTATATTTTATTTTGATATTCTGCTTAGGTATTGTTCCAGTATAATACAAGCACTCTCAATATCAACCAGTCCTTTGTTTTTTTTGAAGTCTATTTTTTTATTTCGTAAATTTTCTTCAGCTGTATCTGAAGTTAGTCTTTCGTCTTCAAAAATAATATCATAACCGCTCAATTTTTCAGCAAAATCTTTACAATCTTGTGCTTGAGCTCCTTGAGTGCCGTCCATATTTATCGGAAGTCCTACGACTATTTTTTCTACGTGATTTTCTTTTGCAATTTTTAGAATATTTTCAACAGCTTTATCTTCAGGCATACGCTCAACGCAGGAATGTCCGTTTGCAATAACGTGTAAAAAATCGCTCAGAGCAACTCCTATTCTTTTTGTTCCGACATCAAGCGCCATTATCTTATACATTCTCTACCCACCTGCTTTCGATTAATTTGATTATGTAATCAAGCTCGTTAAGGCTGAATTTGCCGTTGTTCAATTCTGTGTTGTATTTTAGTGAAAAATAATATTCATAAATGCTTTTTCTCAAGATATTTTTGAAAAACTCATCTTTATCTTGTTCTGAAAAATACATACTGTAAACTTTTTCAGCCATATCCTTTTGATTTGTAAGTAATTTGAGATAAGCTGTCAATAAAAGTCTTTCACTCCATATTTTACGCTCACTCGGGTAAAAGACAGTATTAAGGTATAGAGTTATAATCTTATCAAAATCAATTTTGTAATCATTATTTTGAAGTCTTGCATTCAAAATATCTATCATTTGATCAAATTCATCGCTGTATGAGTATTCTAAAAACCAGTGTTGAGTAAATTCATCAGTATAAAGTGCTTTTAGATCATTTTCAGAAAGATTGCATTTTGTAAGTTTTAGTTCTAAGAATTCTTTTATGTCAAGTGTCTCCGGCTCAATGTCAGCTAGAAGGTTTTTCCAACATATATATTCATAAGGAAATTTACTGTTAAGTTTTTCGGCTTTTAAAAGAATTGTCTTTAAAGCTTGTGGTGTAATCTTTAAAACAGCTTCATCCTGACAAAAACGTTCTATAATTTTTTCGCATTCAAATT
>CALVAU010000098.1 GCA_944325615.1 Candidatus Gastranaerophilales bacterium
AAATAAATGTAGATTCTATATCTTCAAGACAACATGTTTTTACAATCGGCACAATGATGAACAATTTTTGGATTTATGATGCCAGAAATACATTCTTTGATATAAAACGCAAAAATGTAATGGGTAAATTCAAAATCAAAGTAAATGATTTAAAAGATAAAGCTTTTGAACGAGTAATGGAAAACAACCGAATCGAATATAAAAAACTTGGCAGTAACTATAATACTTACTACTAAAGCACTTTTCTTGCTATTGCATGTCTTTCCAAAAGCACCATAAGAACTGATATATCAGCAGGTTTTACTCCACCTATTCTTGATGCTTGCGCTAGAGTCTTTGGTCGAATTTTATTTAGCTTATCCTTTGTCTCTGAGGAAATATGATCAATTTTATCATAGTCAATATCATCAGGGATTCTATATTTGTCGAGCTTACCAGCCTGTTCTACCTGAAATTCTTGACGTTTTAGGTATCCATCATATTTTATCAGAACCTCTACTTGTTCATAAACATCACGAGAAACATCCGCATTTGCAATATTTTCATCAATTTCTTTTAAAATTTTATAAGAAATATTCGGACGCTTTAGAAGCTCTGAAGCTCGCATACCCCTTTCTATATGCTCATTGTATTTAGATAATTTTTCATTAACTTCATCTGTAGCTGAAATCTTATATTCCTGGAGCCTTTGCATTTCTTTTTCAATATTTCCCTGCTTTTCAGTAAATATCTTGTATTGGGCATCATCAATAAGTCCGATTTTATGCCCTATTGGAGTAAGTCTTGCATCGGCATTATCCTGTCTTAGTAATAAACGATATTCTGACCTTGATGTTAGCATCCTGTATGGATCTTGAATGTCTTTTGTAACTAAATCATCAATTAAAGTCCCAATATATGAAGAACTTCTGGATAATTCAAGCATTTCAGAATCATTCATGTAATTAATCGCATTAATTCCGGCAACAAGCCCTTGTGCTGCTGCTTCTTCATATCCGCTAGTACCGTTTATTTGACCTGCAAAGAACAAGCCTTTTATATCTTTTGACATTAAAGAATGCATAGTCTGAACTGCCGGTACATAATCATATTCTACCGCGTATGCAGGTTTTATTACATGTGCTTTTTCTAAGCCCGGTAATGTATGTAACATCTTTACTTGTATATCAGCAGGGAGACTGCTTGAAAAACCTTGAATATATACTTCATAAGTTCCTAATCCTTCAGGCTCAATAAAAATGTGATGTGAAGGATTTGAGCTGAATCGAACAATTTTATCCTCGATTGACGGGCAATATCTAGGACCTACACCTTCAATCAGGCCCTGAAACATTGGTGATTTATCAAGATTTTCCCTAATAATTCTATGAGTTTCTTCATTCGTTCTTGTCAAATAACAAGGATATTGCTCCCTTATTGGACGATTTGGCTTGAATGAATAGAAATTTAGTTCTTCATCCCCCGGTTGAATTGTCATTTTGGAATAATCGATTGTTCTTTTATCAACTCTTGGAGGAGTGCCCGTTTTGAGTTTTTTAATATTGATACCGAGCTTTCTCAAAGAATCAGACAAACCGATTGCCGCAGGTTCACCTAATCGACCAGCACTATACGATTTTAGACCGACAAAAATTCTGCCAGAAAGAGATGTGCCTGTAGTTAAAATAATACTTCTTGCTTTATATTCAATACCGAATTCATCAATCGCGCCTGCAATTACTCCATCTTGCGCAATCAAATCGGTTATACAAGCTTGTCTAAGATAAATATTATCAGTATTTTCGATAAGATTTCGCATATAATTCATATATTGTTTTTTATCAGATTGAGCTCTTAATGCTCTTACTGCAGGCCCTTTTGATGAATTAAGCATCTTCATTTGAATGTACGTAGCATCAGCGACTTCACCCATAACACCGCCAAGAGCGTCAATTTCTCTGACTAAAGTTGATTTAGCCGGACCGCCTATTGCTGGATTACAGGGCATAAGTGCTATATTATCTAAATTGAGCGTGCACAAAAGGACTTTAGCGCCAAGCCTTGCAGCAGAAATCGCCGCTTCACACCCTGCGTGCCCTGCGCCTACTACTATACAATCGTAAGTATTTTTTAAGTAATTCATACAAATATTATATTACAAAGGTAAAAAGGGATAAAATTAAAAGAGTTTTAATTTAACAATCCGCAACTTTCCAACTTTAGTATAGATTATTCTTTTATCTAGTATATTTATACGATTTTTAAATATATGGATAAAGTTTAATATTATATGTGACGAAAATTTATTTATACATCTTATATGGAGCTCACAATGTCAGAACAGATTTTAACACAACCTGTAATAAACACGACCGAAAACAACGCCGAAAAAGCTAAGGTTTCACTTGAAAAAGCCAGATTAGCACATGAAAGATATCTAATCAGACAAAATAACGGTGATTTAAACGAAGCTATCGAGCACTACATTGAAGCGGTCAAATATGATCCTACGCTTCCTGAAGCATATTACAGGCTTGCTAGTCTGATGTTTGAGCAAGGTCAAATCGGTATAGATACAGCTATTGAGCAATGTAAAACCGCTGTATCACTTGCACCGAAGAACATGAATGCCCACATGTACACAGGCTTTTTTATGAAAATGGCTCAAGACTTTAAATCTGCAGAAGAAGAATTCAAATCCGCCATAAAAATGGGCAAATTAAATTCTGCAAGACCAAGATTAATTTTGTCTCAATCAATTTTGCAAAAAATTAATACTCAAAACGGAAGCGCTGCTGATTATATGAGCTTTTTATACTATTTCCTTTCAGGAAGCATCATGCTTGCTTGGGACAGACCAAGTATAAAAATGTTCTATAAAAACATGTCAGATGATTTTTCGGTATTTACATACAATACAGTCGGAAAATTCTTAGAAAAATTCAAGCTTTATCCGGCTGCTGAAAATCTTTATAAAAAAGCTGCATCAAATACAAATCACAGCGACATTTTCTATGACAAAATGGGCGATATTGCACTTAGAAACAATGAACTTGAGATGACTCTTGATTGTTACAGAAGAGTTTTAGAATCTAATCCGCTAAACAGAGAAGTTTTAATCAAGCTTGCAACAGTACTGCAAACATATTTCCCTGATAATACAGATGAAACTATTGACTGCTATGAAAAATTACTTCAATTTGAAATGGATAAAGGTCAAATATACTATGAATTAGGACACCTTTACCTGAGAAAAGAAGATAAAATAAATTCAGTCAGTGCATTCAAACTTGCAGTAAACGAAGCTCCCAACAATCCGTTTTATAATAACTCTCTTGCCTATGCTTATACAAAAGCTGAATTGTACGATGATGCAATAGAACATTATAAAAAAGCAATAGAATTAAATCCCGACAAAGAATGGACATCAATCGTATGCCAAGCTTTAGGCTCAATTTACGGAGAAATTCAAGGTAATATTGAAGCTGCAGTTGCTACTTATCAAGCAGGAATTATTCTTGATCCGAACAATTATGATTTATATTTAGCCCTAGGCGATATTCACATGGCTGAATATGACCTTGATAAAGCCATTAAAGCTTATTGTGATGCAATCACATTAAATCCTGAAGATTACAGAGCTTATTCAAAATGCGGAATTGCGCTATGGGAAAAAGATTACTTAGAAGAAGCACTTGTATCTTACCATAAGGCAATTGAATTGAACCCTGAGAACGAATTTGCGCACAATAATCTTGGTATCTTATACTTAGACGGGCTTATGGACGCTGAAGAAGCATTAGAATACTTTGAAGAAGCAATCGAATTAAATCCGAGTTACACACTAGCATACTTTAACGCAGGTCGTGCAAGTCAGGAAATGGGATTTACTAACGATGCTGCAAATTATTATCAAATGGCAATAGATTTAAATAAAATTACTCAGGATTTGGACGAAGAAGATATTCAGACTCGACTTCGCTCACTTTTTGAGGTTTAAAAATGAAACGCATTAGTTTGTTAAAATTATTATCACATATTATTATTTTTGCATTTGCATTAACTCTATTTTGGCTTGCAAAAGATGTAACAACAATCAGCTGTAATCAAGAAGGTGAATGCATCAATGATATGTCTGAATTTCCATTAGATAAGCCCAAACATTTTATCTTAAATAGGAATTTTCAGAATAAAGAGAAAAGCAACCTAAACCAAACTCAAGTAGTTAAATCTAAAAAATTCTACCTTTCTAAGGATATCGATTACAAAGCAGAATGCAAATTAAATGCACATTTAATTCATAAACGCTATGAATCCTACATTTTATACATAAATAATAAAAATGGTGATAATTACAAAATTAATCATTATAATAGCGAGAATCTTTGTTTAAAAAATGCACATATATTGAATACTCAATTACTAAATCAAAAATTTCCTAAAAAAGTTAAACTACCTAATGAAAGAAAAGTGTATATTATAATTTGTTTAATCAGCATATTTGTGACCATTATTGATTTAGAAGCAAATGGTTATATGCCAGAAACATGGTATAAATTAAAACTCAAATTGAATAATTTAAAAAATAAAAATACAAAACCGACATTATAACACTCTAAAACAGACTCAACTGCTCTTGTTTTTCAAAATGCTTGCGAAGAAAAGAAGGTCTATGATATTTGGTCAAACCGTATTTATCAATTGCTGATAAATGGTCTTTAGTCAAATATCCCGCATTTTTTGCCCATAAGTATTGCGGAAATTCTTCATCTAATTTTTCCATATACCTATCACGCGAAACTTTTGCAAGAATACTTGCTGCAGCAATAGAAGCTGATGTTGCATCCCCCTTTATTACCCATTTTTGTGAGCAAAGATTAAAATCTTTTATCTTTTTATTGCCATCTACCAGCACAAAAAATTTATCATAATTTTCACCGAGATTTTTAATAACTGATGTTTGTCTTATT
>CALVAU010000099.1 GCA_944325615.1 Candidatus Gastranaerophilales bacterium
CACACAAAGCTGGTATTGAAAATGTTATCATAAGAAATAACGTTCCTATGAGTTTTTTTAGCATATAATTACTCCCTGAAACTTATATCAGCGTAAGTTTTTTTGAGCTTATCACGAACTGAATTCATTTGTTTATCAATAATTTCATCTGTTAAAGTTGCATTTTCATCTTGCATTTTAATTCTAAATGCAACACTTTTGTATCCCTCTTGGATATGTTCGCCTTGGTAAACATCAAAAACTTCGCTGCCTTTGAAGATATTTTGTTGAACTCCGCCTTTGATTGTTCTTTGAATATCATCAAAGGATACATCTTGATTGATTATGAAAGCCAAATCTCTTTTAACTTCAGGGAATTGCGGAAGCTTTTTGTATCTTGGAGTTTTTTCTTTAATAATTGAAATCACTTCATCTAAATCAAGTTTGAAAATATATGCTTCTTGATTAAGTTTTAGTTTGTCTTTCAAGATTGGATGAATTTCTCCAAAATATCCAATTGGTTTAGGTGTTTTTCCTAGTAAAGTTACTACTGCTGTTTTGTATGGATGAAGAATTGCATGAGTTTTAGCAAGTTCGGTTTTCTCCAAAGGCATTAATTTGATTCGTTTGGTTATTTCTAATTCTTCAAACAGTTTTTCCATTATGCCTTTTACAGTGTAGAAGTCAACAACGCCAGTTTGCTGCCATAGTGAATTTTCAATATCACCTGTGATTACACCGGCAAGCGTTTTTGTTTCTTTTACGCCTGAAGATTTTTCATCTGCTTCTTTTTCTAAATAATAAGTCTTACCTATTTCATAGTTCCAAATATTTTTCTGACCGTTATCGAAATTGTATTTTAAGACATTTAAAACGCTTGCTGCTAGAGTTTGACGAAGCATTGTGTAATCTTCACTTGCAGGGTTTTCTACAAATACAGCTTTTTCTTCAATAAATGGAATCATGAATTTATCAAGTAATGGCTTGCCGATTAAAGAACTTGTTTGAATTTCATTAAGTCCGCATTCAAGCATTATTTGATGAATTCTTTTTGTCGTTTTTTCTTCAAGTGAAATCTCAGGTAGTTGTACTTTTTCTGGCAGTGTCGGTGCAATTTTGTCATAGCCGTTTATTCTTGCAATTTCCTCAATCAAATCGATTTCTCTAGTTACATCATAAGCTCTGAAAGATGGAACTAAGAATTTTGCAGCACTTTCGTTTCCGCCAAGTTTTTTGAAGCCTAAATTTTCTAAAATATTTATGCATCTGTCAGAGGAAATTTCGACTCCAAGAATTCTTTTTATTTGAGCATATCTTAGAGTTATTTCTATCGGCTCAAGTTTGTTTTTACCAGTTTCAACAACTCCTTCGATTTTAGCATCAGCTAATTCTGCCATCAATTGCATTGCACGCATAAGAGCGGGTCTTACGGCTTCTATATCTACGCCTCTTTCAAATCTTGAGCAAGCTTCACTTTTGTATCCTACGCTGTGTGAACTTTTTCTGTTGCTTGCGGGTGTAAAATATGCAGCTTCAAGTGCAATAGCTTTTGTGTTATCATCGATTTCTGAGTTTTCTCCGCCAAATACACCGGCAAGGCATACACCTTTTTCTTTGTCTGCGATAAGAACGCTGTCGTGTGTAAGAGTTCTTTCAACTCCATCTAATGTAACGATTTTTTCGCCCGGAGTTGCTCTTCTTACGCAAAGATATCCGTCCAATTTATCAAGATCAAATGCGTGGAAAGGTGTGCCATATTCAAGCATTACATAGTTTGTAATATCAACTACGTTGTTTATCGCACGAACTCCTGATGCGATTAATCTTTTTTGCATCCAATCTGGAGATGGCTTAATTTTTATGTCTTTTAAAACTCCGATTGAATAGTATTTACATACATCATCATTCTTGATTTCAACTTTGAATTTGTCGGTTGTCAAATCTCTTGTGCATTCAATAGGTGAAAATTTAAGAGGTTTGTTAAAGATTGCACTTAATTCTCTTGCTATACCGATTACGGACATTTGATCACCGCGGTTTGCTGTTGGAGCAACGTCAATTATGTAATCTTTGTCAAATCCTAATACATCTTCTGCGTTTTCACCAATTTTTACATTTTGGAAAATTCTGTTAAGTATCAAAATACCATCTTCTTCTTGGTAATTACGTTCAGAAACTCCAAGTTCATCAGCAGAACATAGCATACCTTGAGATTCTACTCCTCTGATAACTGCAGGAGTAAGAGTAAACATTTCACCGGTTTTTCTGTCTAATACTTGGCTTCCTACGCTAGCGTATGGAACGATTTGCCCTTCTTGAATGTTTTGAGCGCCACAAACAACTGTCTTTAATCCTGTGCCAGTATTTACTGTTACAAGGTGAAGACGGTCTGAGTTTGGATGGTTGTCAATTTTTTTTATTTTTACTGTTTTTATATTTGTGAATTTTGGCTTAACTTCTTCAACAGCTTCAACTTCTAATCCGCTCATTGTGAGCTCGTGTGCTATTTGCTCAACTTCTATATCTGATAAATCAACAAATTCGTTTAACCAGTTTAATGATACTTGCATTTTCTTTAATTCCCTCTTTTATTCTTAATATCTATACCAAAATACTATATCAAAAGAAGTTAATTGTAAATTATTAATGTAACAACAGATTAACTCAATTCTTGATAATATACATGTTTGTGAGATAATTTAATTGAAGCTAAATATAAAATAGCAGAAGTACACAATATATAAAAAGGAAAAAAGAAAATGGCAAGAAAAACTCCATTGGAAAAAATCAGAAACATTGGTATTGCCGCTCACATCGATGCAGGTAAAACCACTACAACTGAACGTATATTGTTCTACACTGGTAAAACTCACAAAATCGGTGAAGTTCATGCCGGTGCTGCCGTTACTGACTTTATGGAACAAGAACGTGAAAGAGGTATTACAATCCAATCAGCAGCTGTAACTGCAACTTGGAAAGGTCACCAAATCAACGTAATCGATACACCTGGACACGTTGACTTTACAATCGAAGTAGAACGTTCATTACGTGTATTAGACGGTGTTGTTGCTGTATTCTGTGCAGTAGGTGGTGTTCAATCACAATCTGAAACTGTATGGCGTCAAGCTAACAGATATGAAGTACCTCGTATGGTATTCGTTAACAAAATGGACAGAACTGGTGCAAACTTCTATCGTGTAGTTGACCAGGTAAGAAACAGATTAGGCGGAAACGCTCATCCTATCAGATTACCTATCGGTGCTGAAGATCAATTCAAAGGGCTTGTTGACTTATTTGAAATGAAAGCTTATATTTATACAAACGATCTTGGTACAGATATTCAAGTTGAAGATATTCCAGCTGATATGGTTGATAAAGCTAAAGAATACAGAGAAGCTTTAGTAGAAGCAATTGCTGAAACTGATGATGCTTTAATGGAAAAATATTTCGAAGATCCTGATTCTTTGACAATAGAAGAATTAAAAGCTGGATTGAGAAAAGCTGTATGTAACAATTTAATCGTTCCTGTAACTTGCGGTACAGCTTTCAAAAACAAAGGTGTTCAATTACTTCTAGATTCAATCGTTGAATTGATGCCATCACCAGTTGATGTAAAAGCTATCGAAGGTGAATTGGAAGATGGAACAAAAGTTGAAAGACATTCATCAGATGATGAACCGTTCTCAGCTCTTGCATTTAAAGTTATGACAGACCCATATGTAGGTCGTTTAACATTCTTGAGAATATATTCTGGTAAACTAACTTCAGGATCTTACGTTCTAAATGCTACAAATGGTAAAAAAGAACGTATTTCAAGACTTGTTCAAATGTATGCAGACCAAAGAATTGAAGAAGACGAAGTTTATGCAGGTGATATCTGTGCAGCTGTTGGTTTGAAAGATACAACAACTGGTGATACTTTGTGTGATGAAAAATCTCCAATCATCTTGGAAAGAATGACATTCCCAGAACCTGTTATTTCTGTTGCTATTGAACCAAAAACAAAAGCTGACCAAGATAAAATGGGTATCGCTCTTCAAAAATTGGCTGAAGAAGATCCTTCATTCAGAGTTAAATCTGATACAGAAACTGGTCAAACTATTATTTCTGGTATGGGTGAGCTTCACTTAGACATCATCGTTGACCGT